>NZ_JBJDNH010000006.1:19656-152351 GCF_044900465.1 Klebsiella sp. NPDC088457
AGTTGGTAGAGCAGTTGACTTTTAATCAATTGGTCGCAGGTTCGAATCCTGCACGACCCACCAGTTTTATACTGGTGACGAGTGAAGAAGAATTCAGACAGTACCCGAGCGGGTCGTTAGCTCAGTTGGTAGAGCAGTTGACTTTTAATCAATTGGTCGCAGGTTCGAATCCTGCACGACCCACCAGTTTTATACTGGTGACGAGTGAAGAAGAATTCAGGTAGTACCCGAGCGGGTCGTTAGCTCAGTTGGTAGAGCAGTTGACTTTTAATCAATTGGTCGCAGGTTCGAATCCTGCACGACCCACCAATGTAAAAAAGCGCCCTAAAGGCGCTTTTTTGCTATCCACGGGGGACAAAATTCGCACCTGCAGCAGGTTCGGGTCGAACGTAGTGAGACAACGGAGCCGCTTGCGGCGACGGCCCGTAGGGCGAGGCGAAGCCGGGTCATCCTGCACGACCCACCAATGTAAAAAAGCGCCCTAAAGGCGCTTTTTTGCTATCCACGGGGTACAAAATTCGCACCTGCAGCAGGTTCGGGTCTCACGTAGTGAGACAACGGAGCCCTTGCGGCGACGGCCCGTAGGGCGAGGTGAAGTCGGGTCATCCTGCACGACCCCATGGAGGATGCCGCTTTTTGCTATCCGCTGTTTTTCCACCACAAAAATAGCTCCCTCTTTCTTTGGCTTCATTCAGGTATAAATTCCTCACGACAATTTCTGTACAATCGGCTATCTTGTTTAGCATATAAAACATCATGACCGTTATGATGCCCTGTGTGGGCATATTTACGGTTTTTGAGTTAAGCCAGTAAAACGAGATTGCATGATGAGCGTAATGTTTGACCCTGAAACGGCGATTTATCCATTCCCGCCTAAGCCATTGCCCTTAAGTCGCGATGAAAAGCACTTTTATCGGGAAAAGATTAAACGTCTGCTGCGTGAGCGCGATGCGGTGATGGTCGCCCACTACTATACCGATCCTGAAATTCAGCAACTGGCAGAAGAGACCGGCGGCTGTATTGCGGACTCTCTGGAAATGGCTCGTTTCGGCGCTCGCCACACGGCATCAACATTGCTGGTTGCCGGGGTCCGCTTTATGGGAGAAACGGCAAAAATCCTCAGCCCGGAAAAAACGATCCTGATGCCCACGCTAAACGCCGAGTGCTCTTTGGATCTGGGCTGTCCAGTTGATGAATTCAATGCTTTTTGCGATGCGCATCCCGATCGCACCGTGGTGGTCTATGCCAATACCTCGGCGGCGGTAAAAGCGCGCGCTGACTGGGTTGTTACCTCCAGTATCGCTGTTGAACTTATCGAACATCTGGATAGCCTGGGCGAAAAAATTCTTTGGGCGCCGGATCGTCATTTAGGGCGTTACGTGCAGCGACAAACCGGCGCGGACGTACTCTGCTGGCAAGGGGCCTGTATTGTCCACGATGAGTTTAAAACTCAGGCGCTGACGCGAATGAAGGCGCTGTATCCCGATGCTGCCATACTGGTGCATCCTGAGTCGCCACAGTCGATCGTTGAGATGGCCGATGCGGTCGGCTCGACCAGCCAGCTGATTGCCGCCGCCAGAACGTTGCCTCAGCGCCAGCTTATTGTCGCCACCGATCGGGGGATCTTCTACAAAATGCAGCAGGCGGTGCCGGAAAAAGAGCTGCTGGAAGCGCCGACGGCGGGAGAAGGGGCGACCTGCCGCAGCTGCGCCCACTGTCCGTGGATGGCGATGAACGGCCTGAAGGCCATCGCTGAAGGGCTGGAGCACGGAGGCCTTGAACACGAAATCCAGGTGGATACCCAGCTGCGCACCGGGGCATTAATTCCGCTTAACAGAATGCTGGATTTTGCAGCTACACTACGGGGATAACTGACAAACGGCGTCATCATACGCTCTGGGGAAAATATGGATTTTTTTAGTACACAGAACATTTTGGTACATATACCCATTGGGGCCGGGGGATACGACTTATCATGGATTGAGGCGGTCGGCACCCTTGCCGGGCTGTTGTGTATCTGGCTGGCGAGTCTGGAAAAGATCGGCAACTATGCTTTTGGGCTGATCAACGTGACGCTGTTCGCCATCATTTTCTTTCAGATTCAGCTCTATGCCAGCCTGCTGCTCCAGGTATTTTTCTTTGCCGCTAATGTTTATGGCTGGTACGCATGGTCGCGGCAAACCAGCGACCATGAGGCCGAGCTGCAAATTCGCTGGCTACCTTTGCCCTGGGCGCTCGGCTGGCTGACGGCTTGCGTGGTGGCGATTGCGCTGATGACGGTGTTCATCAACCCGGTCTTCGCATTCCTGACCCAGATTGCGGTGACGGTGATGCAGGGCCTGGGGCTGCAGGTGACGATGCCGGAGCTCCAGCCGGATGCGTTCCCGTTCTGGGACTCCTGCATGATGGTGCTGTCGATCGCGGCGATGATTCTGATGACCCGCAAATATGTCGAAAACTGGCTGCTGTGGGTGATTATCAACGTCATCAGCGTGGTGATTTTCGCCCTTCAGGGGGTGTACGCGATGGCGCTGGAATATCTGCTGTTGACCTTTATTGCCCTCAACGGCAGCCGCATGTGGATGAACAGCGCGCGTGAGCGAGGTTCTCACGCGTTATCTCGTTAATGATGGTGCTGATGGCCATGCCCGGCGTGCGTCAGGTTAAGACGGCATTCCGGGCCGCTACAGGGCTGATACTCCATCTGCACGGTGACATGTTCAATAGCATATTTATGCTGCAGAAAGGTTTGAATACGATTCAGCAGGCCGTCGTGATCGTACGGCGGTACCACCTGAACATGCAATGTCATCACCGTTTTTTCGCCGACCAGCCAGACGTGAACATGATGGACATCGCGAACCTCCGCAACGGAGCGATGCAAATCGCGTTTTAGCCCCTCGACATCTAACGAGCGCGGGGCCCCTTCCAGCAGCTCGTTCATGCTTTCCTGCAACAACCGCCAGGCGCTACGTAACACCAGGCATGACACCAGTACCGACAAAATCGGGTCAATCGGCGTCCAGCCGGTGGTCAGAATCACTATCGCGGCAATAATTGCCCCAACCGAGCCCAACAGGTCGCCGAGGACATGCAGCGCGGCGGCGCGAACGTTGAGGTTCCGCTCCGCGCTGCCGCGGTGCAGGATCCAGAACGCCAGGATATTGGCCAGCAAACCGGCAACGGCAATGACCATCATCGTGGCGCCGGCGACAGGTTGGGGATGGTTAAAGCGTTGCACCGCTTCCCAGACGATAAGAATGGTGATCGCCACCAGCGCAATCGCGTTGACGAAAGCCGCCAGCGTTGTCAGACGCAGCCAGCCGAAGGTATGGCGGGTGTTGGGCGGGCGGTTGGCGAAGCGGACCGCCAGCAGGGCGAACAGCAGGGCGGCTGAATCGGTCAGCATATGGCCGGCATCGGCCAGCAGCGCCAGCGAGCCAGAGAGTACTCCGCCGATGGCTTCAACCAGCATAAAACCGGCGGTGACGATGAAAGCCTGCAGCAGCCGGCGGGCATTATTATCTTCCGACGGTGAAGGAGAAGTATGAGAGTGCGCGTGGGCCATGGTGCCATCCCCTGATAATTATCATTATTACTGTATGACATCATACCGCTTTTCGGTTAACAAAATGAAAAAGGAGAGCCGTAGCTCTCCTGATGTTAAACCTGGGGGTTACTGGGTAGTACCGTCGGTTTTGCTGCTGTCGCCCTGGGGACTATCCGGGCAGCGGCCGTCTTTGCACATCGAGTTTTTATGCGCTTCGTCGCTGGTCATCCCGCCGCTATTGGCAGGTGAATCTTCGGAATGGAGCATCGTCCCGCCGGAGTTGATTTTATTGTTATCAACGTTATTCGGCGCTACGTTTTCACGGGCATCGGGGGCGACCTGCCCGGCATCGGCGGCGGCGTTTGCCTGCCCGTTATTGGATTGCGCGCCGCTATCTGCCGCCAGGGCAGCGCCACTGGCCAGAGTGAGGGCGGAGGCTAAAAAGAGGGTGGTGAGTTTGGTCATTTTCATCGGATGCTCCTGTTATGGTCGAATTGTCGGATAACCGCTTCCAACAGTGCATTTGCCTGAGTGGTGACACGCTCTGGTTAAAGACCCTACATCAAAGAGTTACACCAGCATGGAATACTAATTATTTGCGTAAAATATGGCTTTAACAGTTAAAAATTATAGCTTAAGGATTATTATTCGCTACTTTATGGCGTTTTTAACCCTATTTCCAGGATTAATCTGTCGCGACTGTAAAATCATGTTTACACTTTTTCGGCGAAGAGATAGATTGGAGGGATTGCATTTAAATAGATAAGATGGCAACGCTGGAAAGAACATGAATTATCAGAACGACGATTTACGTATTAAAGAGATCAACGAATTATTACCTCCCGTTGCGCTCCTGGAAAAATTCCCCGCTACCGAAAACGCCGCAAATACCGTGGCTCATGCGCGTAAAGCGATCCATCAGATCCTCAAAGGCAACGACGATCGTCTGCTGGTGGTGATTGGCCCGTGCTCAATTCACGATCCTGCGGCGGCAAAAGAGTACGCCGGGCGTCTTCTGGCGCTGCGTGAAGAGCTGAAAGGGGAACTGGAAGTGGTGATGCGCGTCTATTTTGAAAAACCGCGTACCACCGTCGGCTGGAAAGGGCTGATTAACGATCCGCACATGGATAATAGCTTCCGCATCAATGACGGTTTGCGTATTGCGCGTAAGCTGCTGCTGGAGATTAACGACAGCGGGCTGCCTGCGGCGGGTGAATTCCTCGATATGATTACCCCACAGTATGTTGCCGACCTGATGAGCTGGGGAGCTATCGGCGCGCGTACCACGGAATCGCAGGTGCATCGTGAACTCTCTTCCGGCCTCTCTTGCCCGGTGGGCTTTAAAAACGGCACTGACGGGACCATTAAAGTGGCTATCGATGCGATCAACGCCGCCGGCGCGCCGCACTGCTTCCTGTCAGTGACCAAATGGGGCCATTCGGCGATTGTGAACACCAGCGGTAACAGCGATTGTCATATCATTCTGCGCGGCGGTAAAGAGCCGAACTACAGCGCGAAGCACGTCGCGGAAGTGAAGGTCGGTCTGGCGAAAGCGGGCCTGCCGGCGCAAATCATGATCGACTTCAGCCATGCCAACTCCAGCAAGCAGTTTAAAAAGCAGATGGAAGTAGGGGCGGACGTTTGCCAGCAGATTGCCGGCGGTGAGCAGGCGATTATGGGGGTGATGATTGAAAGTCACCTGGTGGAAGGGAATCAGAATCTGGAAAGCGGCGAGCCGCTGACCTACGGTAAGAGCGTGACCGATGCCTGTATCGGTTGGGAAGATACCGATCTCATCCTGCGCCAGCTGGCGGACGCGGTGAAAGCCCGCCGCGGCTAATGCGTTGCGTCGCCCGGCCCGGCGTCGCGACGCCGGGCTGAGGGCAATAAAAAAGCGTGGACGACTCCACGCTTTTTTTATGGCTGGCGAAAATTACTTCGCTTTACCCTGGTTGGCTACCGCTGCGGCTTTGGCGGCGATTTCATCCGCGTTGCCCAGGTAGTAGTGTTTGATCGGTTTGAAGTTTTCATCGAACTCATAAACCAGCGGCACGCCGGTCGGGATGTTCAGTTCGAGGATTTCATCTTCGCCCATGTTGTCCAGGTATTTCACCAGCGCGCGCAGGGAGTTACCGTGAGCGGCGATAATCACGCGCTCACCGCTTTTCAGGCGCGGCAGAATGGTTTCGTTCCAGTAAGGCACAACGCGCTCAATGGTCAGCGCCAGGCTTTCGGTAAGCGGCAGCTCTTTGTCGGTCAGTTTTGCATAACGCGGATCGTGACCCGGATAGCGCTCGTCATCTTTGGTCAGCTCCGGCGGGGTAATGGCAAAACCACGACGCCACTGTTTTACCTGCTCGTCACCATATTTTTCCGCAGTTTCCGCTTTGTTCAGACCCTGCAATGCACCGTAGTGACGCTCGTTCAGCTTCCACGATTTTTCTACCGGCAGCCACGCTTGATCCAGTTCGTCCAGCACGTTCCACAGAGTGTGGATGGCACGTTTCAGCACAGAGGTATAAGCAAAGTCGAAGCTGAAGCCTTCGTCTTTCAGCAGTTTACCTGCCGCTTTTGCTTCACCAACGCCTTTCTCGGACAGATCGACGTCGTACCAACCGGTGAAACGGTTTTCATTGTTCCATTGGCTTTCGCCATGACGGACCAGTACCAGCTTAGTTACAGCCATTCTCTCACTCCTCAATACACGCCATCTTCCGCGCTGCCTCAACGCTGGCAACCGGTGCGCTCCAGGATGGCATAGATGTCTATGCTCCCAGGAATTCACCCGGCTGCCGGCCCGACGCAACCCGAATGCTGTGGTGTATGCGTTTTATTGATTGATTACTATTCTCATTATATTGCCGTAATTTGAGCCACGGCAACGCTTATCCCTAACCATAGCGAAAATAGTGGCTCAGTGTAAGATGCTTGTAAATCGGCGGTTATCTTTTTGTCTGTAAGCGGCGTAATTTGCAGCAAAATGGCGAAAAAAAGCCCTCCGACAGGAGGGCTGGGGCATTATCCGGCGATGAACTGGTATTCAGTCAGGCTGACGTATTCCTCGCCGGGGCGCAATACGCAGTCTGGCTGTGGCCATTCCGGGTGATTGGGAGAATCCGGCAGGAATTCGCTTTCCAGCGCCAGACCCTGCCAGTCGGCATAAGGCCGATCCGTGCGCGACGGGGTGCCGCCGAGATAGTTACCGGAATAAAACTGCAGGGCGGGGGCGGAGGTATAGACCGTCATCTGCAGTTTTTCATCCTGCGACCAGACATGGGCGGCCGCCTGGCGAACATCGCCTTTGGCCTGCAGCAGGAATGCATGATCATACCCTTTCACTTTCTGCTGATCGTCATCGCGGAGGAAGTCGTCCGCCAGCACTTTCGGCGTGCGGAAATCAAAGCCGGTCAGCGTGACGTTTTGCAGCTCGCCGCCCGGGATGCCATCGCTTTCGACCGGCAGATATTGGTCGGCGAAAATTTGCAGCCGATGATTGCGGACATCGCTCAGCTGACCATCCAGATTGAAGTACACGTGGTTGGTCAGATTGACCGGGCAAGGCCGATCGACGGTGGCACGATACTCAATGGCGATGCGATTATCTTCGGTCAGACGATAGTGCGCTGTGGCGTTGAGGCTGCCCGGAAAGCCCTGATCGCCATCAGCGGATGCGAGGGCAAACAGCGCCTGATGTTCGTCCGCGCGGACAATCTGCCAGCGGCGTTTATCAAAGCCATCCGGCCCGCCGTGCAGCTGGTGGCCGGCTTCGCTCGTGGGCGTCAGGGCGATAGTCTGGCCATCCAGCGTGAAGCGGCTGTTGGCAATTCGGTTGGCATACCGGCCCACCGAGGCGCCGAGATAGGCCGCCTGATGGTTATACTGTTCCAGGGTCGCGCAGCCGAGCAGCGCTTCGCGAACCTCGCCATCGGCCAGCGTTATGCGGGCCGATAACAGCGTGGCGCCCCAGTCCATTAGCGTCACTTCCATCCCGGCGTCATTACGCAGGGTGATCAGATTCCACGGCTGGCCGTCCGGCGCGCGTTCGTTGGTTTGATTCAGCACTGGCCAGCCCCCTGTGACGGTTTGCAGACGTAGAAGGTCTCTTTAATGCCGGTTTCCGCTTCATACCGGGCCGCGACGGCCTGCTGAACGGTATCCACCAGCGCTTCCGGTACCAGCGCCACAACACAGCCGCCGAAGCCGCCGCCGGTCATGCGAACGCCGCCTTTATCGCCAATGGCGGCTTTGACAATCTCGACCAGGGTATCAATTTGCGGGACGGTAATTTCGAAATCATCGCGCATTGAGGCGTGAGACTCGGCCATCAGCTCCCCCATACGCTTCAGGTCGCCTTTCTCCAGCGCGCTGGCGGCTTCGACGGTGCGGGCGTTTTCGGTCAGTACGTGACGAACGCGTTTCGCTACCACCGGGTCCAGCTCATGGGCAACGGCGTTGAACTCGGCAATTTTGACATCGCGCAGCGCCGGCTGCTGGAAGAAACGCGCGCCGGTTTCGCACTGTTCACGGCGGGTATTGTATTCGCTGCCGACCAGGGTACGTTTAAAATTACTGTTGATGATCACCACCGCGACGCCCCTGGGCATCGATACGGCTTTGGTACCTAAAGTACGGCAGTCAAGCAGCAGCGCATGATCTTTCTTACCCAGTGCAGAGATCAGCTGGTCCATGATGCCGCAGTTACAGCCCACGAACTGGTTTTCCGCCTCCTGACCGATGAGGGCGATTTGCGTCCCGTCCAGCGGCAGATGGTACAGCTGCTGGAAAACGGTACCGACCGCCACTTCCAGCGAGGCGGAGGAGCTTAAACCGGCACCCTGCGGCACGTTGCCGCTGATCACCAGATCCGCGCCGCCAAAATGGTTATGGCGTTTTTGCAGATGTTTCACCACGCCGCGCACATAGTTTGACCACTGCTGGGTGTCGTGGCTGACAATCGGCTTATCCAGGGAGAATTCATCGCTCTGATTTTGGTAGTCAGCGGCAATCACCCGCACGATACGGTCAGCCCGCGGCGCGCAGCTGATGACCGTCTGATAATCGATCGCGCAAGGGAGTACGAAGCCGTCGTTATAGTCGGTATGCTCACCGATCAGATTGACGCGACCCGGTGCCTGAATAACATGGCTGGCGGGGTAGCCGAATTTTTCAGCAAACAGGGTTTGGGTTTTCTCTTTCAGACTCATTGTTATTCTCCGGATTCGCGAAAATGAACGTCGCTGACGGCCCGCAGGCGCCCGGCGGCTTGTTCCGCCGTCAGATCGCGCTGGGTTTCGGCCAGCATTTCGTAGCCGACCATAAATTTGCGCACCGTCGCGGAACGCAGCAGCGGCGGATAAAAGTGGGCATGTAGCTGCCAGTGATTATTGTCTTCGCCATTAAACGGCGCGCCGTGCCAGCCCATGGAGTAGGGGAATGAGCACTGGAACAGGTTGTCGTAACGGCTGGTCAGCTTTTTCAGCGCCAGCGCAAGGTCGCTGCGCTGCGCTGCGGTTAAATCGGTAAGACGTTGCACGTGCGCTTTCGGCAGCAGCAGCGTCTCAAATGGCCACGCCGCCCAGTAAGGCACAACGGCCAGCCAATGTTCAGTTTCGACCACCGTCCGGCTGCCGTCGGCTAATTCACGCTGCACGTAAGCCACCAGCATTGGCGAACCCTGTTCGGCGAACCAGGCTTTTTGCAGGCGATCTTCGCGTTCGGCTTCATTGGGCAGGAAGCTGTTGGCCCATACCTGGCCGTGCGGGTGCGGGTTGGAGCAGCCCATCGCCGCTCCTTTATTCTCAAAAACCTGCACCCACGGGTAGGTTGCGCCCAGATCGGCGGTCTGCTCCTGCCACGTTTTAACCACCTCTTCCAGCGCTTCGACGCTCAGCTCGGGCAGCGTTTTGCTGTGATCTGGCGAGAAGCAGATGACCCGACTGGTGCCGCGCGCGCTCTGGCAGCGCATCAGCGGATCGTCGCTTTCCGGAGCATCGGGGGTATCGGTCATCAGTGCCGCGAAGTCGTTGGTAAACACGTAGGTCCCGGTGTAGTTCGGGTTGGTGTCTCCCGTGACGCGGGTATTACCCGGGCACAGGAAGCAATCCGGATCGTGCGCCGGCAGGGTTGACCTGGCCGGCGTTTCCTGCGCCCCCTGCCAGGGGCGTTTGGCGCGATGCGGTGAAACCAGAATCCACTGCCCGGTTAACGGGTTATAACGACGATGCGGATGGTCGACGGGGTTAAATACGTTCATGACGGTTCCTTAGTCTGGATAACCCTGCGGATGACGAGACTGCCAGTGCCAGGTGTCCTGCGCCATTTCGTCAAGGTTGCGGGTCACGCGCCAGTTCAACTGCTGGTCAGCTTTTTGGGCGTCGGCCCAGTAGGCCGGGAGATCGCCATCGCGACGCGGAGCGAAATGGTAGTTTACGGGTTTGCCACAGGCTTTGCTGAAGGCATTAATGACGTCAAGGACGCTGCTGCCAACGCCTGCGCCGAGGTTATAGATATGTACGCCAGCTTTGCCAGCCAGTTTTTCCATCGCCGCGACGTGGCCGTCGGCGAGGTCCATGACGTGGATATAGTCGCGTACGCCGGTACCATCAGGGGTGGGGTAATCATTGCCGAAGACGGCCAGCGATTCGCGACGGCCCACGGCCACCTGGGCAATGTAGGGCATCAGGTTGTTCGGAATACCCTGCGGGTCTTCACCCATGTCGCCTGATGGATGCGCGCCGACCGGGTTGAAGTAGCGCAGCAGCGCAATGCTCCAGTCGGGCTGGGCTTTTTGCAGGTCGGTGAGGATTTGCTCAACCATCAGTTTGCTTTTGCCATATGGGCTTTGCGGCGTACCGGTGGGGAAACTTTCGACGTAAGGGATCTGCGGCTGATCGCCGTAGACGGTTGCCGAGGAGCTGAAAATAAAGTTCTTCACGCCGGCGGCGCGCATGGCGGAGACTAATTTTAGTGTGCCGGTTACGTTATTGTCGTAGTATTCCAGTGGTTTGGCGACGGATTCGCCGACGGCCTTCAGGCCGGCGAAGTGGATCACTGCTTCTATCGCGTGATCGTGCAGGATTTCCGTCATCAACGCTTCGTTACGAATATCGCCTTCGATAAAGGTGGTTTTAGCCCCGCCGAGACGCTCCATGACCGGTAATACGCTGCGCTTACTGTTGCAGAGATTATCGAGAATAATCACTTCATGCCCCTGCTGTAACAGTTGCACACAGGTATGACTTCCAATGTAACCGCTACCACCCGTAACCAGTACTTTCATGATTCGCTCCAATAGGCTTATCGTATGTGAAGAAGATAGCATACCAAAGAAGTCAAAAGTGTGACACAGGGCAAATTGGTGGAATCGTTTACACAAGGGTGAGAAACAGAAGGTTTATGAGTATTTTTGTTTTAAAACATTACTTTATGCGGTGTTCCTGACATTTTTCTGAAAAAAACAGGGAGCCGCGGACCCCCTGTTTTGCTTTAGTGCACGAGTGGACCGACCTGATAAGTGTAACCGTCTCCACTCTTCACAAACTCCAGACGATGGGTAATGCAGTCCGGCGCGTCTTCCGCATGATGGGAGACAAACAGCAGCTGGGTGGCCCCTTCGCTAATCAGCACATCGACAAAACGGCGCACCAGCTGTCGGTTGAGCGGGTCCAGACCCTGCAACGGTTCGTCAAGAATCAATAGCGTCGGGTGTTTGACCAGCGCCCGGACGATCAGCGCCAGCCGCTGCTGCCCCCAGGAGAGGCTGTGGAATGGCGCATCGGCGGTACGCTTGTCGATACCGAGGATATCCAGCCAGTTTTGCACCAGATGGCGTTGCTTATCGGAAACGGCCTGATAAATGCCGATAGAGTCGAAATAGCCCGACAGAATCACGTTGCGCACCGTGGTGCTGACGCGGTATTCAAGGTGCAGGCTGCTGCTGACGTAGCCAATATGCTTTTTGATATCCCAGATGGTTTCACCGCTGCCGCGACGGCGGCCAAACAGGGTGAGATCGTTACTATACCCCTGCGGATGATCGCCGGTGACCAGGCTAAGCAGGGTCGATTTTCCGGCGCCGTTGGGGCCGACGATCTGCCAGTGCTCGCCGGGATTAACCGTCCAGCTCAGGTGCTCAATGATCGGCCGATCGTTATACGACACCACGCCGTCATTGAGGACGATGCGCGGCGCGTCGGCTTCAAGAGCGTGGCGGGCGGCGGGGGCATCCGGCTCCGGCAGGGTCATGCCGTCGAGTTTTTCGCTGTGCGCCAGCTGGGCAATCAGCGCCTGTTGCAGCAGCGCCTGCTTTTCACCGGTTTCGCTCAGGGTGCAATCCGCCAGTACTCCGGCAAACTGAACAAATGGCGGTATTTCATCGAACCGATTGAGCACCAGCACCAGCGTGATGCCCGCGTCGTGCAGCGTTTCAAGCAGCCCGGCAAGCTGTTGACGGGAGGCGACATCAAGGCCGTCAAAGGGTTCGTCGAGGATCAGCAAATCCGGCTGCGCCATCAGCGCCTGGCATAGCAGCGTTTTACGCGTCTCGCCGGTAGAGAGATATTTAAAGCGACGCTGGAGCAGGCTGGTAATGCCAAACAGTTCGGCGAGGCGTGCGCAACGGGCGGCGTCTTTGCACTCATCCTGGATGATCTCTTCCGTTGTGCGGCCGGTGTCTTCTTCGCCGGGACTGAGCAAATCCGTATTGTTGCGCTGCCACTCGTCGCTGACCAGCTTCTGCAGTTGTTCAAATGAGAGGCGGGTCATGCGGGAAAAGCGGCTTTCACGCTGGCCGGAGAGCAGGGTGAGTTCACCGGACAGCGCGCGGGCCAGCGCGGATTTCCCGCTGCCGTTGCTGCCGACAAAAGCCCAGCTTTCGCCAGCGCCAACGGCGAGGTGTTCAATCGTTAACGTTTTTGTGTCGCTCAGGCGAAACGTGCCTTGCGAAATTTGCAATGATGACATTGTGTATCCCACTTTTTGCAGCGATTTACCACAGGGATACGACGTCACGCGCGGGTTGTCAATCCCGTCAGCATAACGTGGCGAGAATGATGCGATCCGCATTGAAATATGCTATCGCCTCAGCACCTTCTGCCAGATCACGGGTCTGATCCACGGGTAAGGTTGCGCACAGGCTCTGACCATCCGGCAGCGCCATCAGGACTTCACACTGTTCAGGCCCATATTCAATATGGCTGATGCGCCCGGCGAGCTGATTGTCGGCTGCTCCGGCGACGGCCGGATCCTGAGTGATGCCCACCCACGGGGCTTTTAGCAGCACCAGCACTTCCTGACCCTCGTCGAGGCCCAGGCGATCGGCGCTTTGGGCGGTGATGGCAACTTTGAAGCGGGTCTGGCGATCGGCGAGTAGCACTTCGACATGCTGCTGCACCTGCTGGTGGTCGCGGCCGGTGATGGTGCCGAACCACTGGTTACGCGCGCTGGTTTGCAAAGAGAAGCGCGAGATGGCGGCCAGCAGGCTGTCGAGGGGCAGGGCGTCGTCATCGCTCAGCACGTCGAAGGCTTTCTGTTGAATTTGCGCCAGCAGATCGTAAAGCTGAATCAGCCGCTGGCCGTAACGGGTCAGCACCGCGCCGCCGCCGCCTTTACCGCCGGTGGCGCGCTCGACCAGCGTCTGCTCGCTGAGCTGATTCATTTCATTGATCGCATCCCATGCGCTTTTATAGCTGATGCCCGCGTTTTTCGCCCCCTGGCTAATGGAGCCGGTACCATCGATCTGCTTTAGCAGGGCGATGCGACGGGGATCGGCGAACAGGCGCTGCTGTAACTTAAGGGTCAGAAGAATTTCGGCCTGCATAATAATATCCTGGCAAAAAAGGGTATTGTGACCGATAGCGGTCATCTTGCAAGATACATCTGTCGCCCGGCTCCGCCGGCCACCGCACAAATGGGGCGTGTTTTTCCAGCTGAAACGGTTACAATAAACTATTCGTACTTTCTGGAGCCCATTATGTTAGAGCTATTGAAAAGTCTGGTTTTTGCCGTTGTCATGGTCCCTGTGGTGATGGCGATCATCCTGGGCCTGATTTACGGTCTGGGCGAAGTGTTCAACATCTTCTCCGGCGTCGGTCACAAAGATCGCGGCCAGCACAACAACTGATTTCCCAACGCCCGGTTTTACCGGGCGTTTTTATATATCCCGCTCTTTTGATCCTCCTCTACTTACCACCAATTCGCGCTGGGAAAACCCTTGTCTTATCGTTATATTAGCCCCTACATAACGCACTCACAGGAGTTTCAGATGGCACGTCAATGGTTACGCTTGTTTGCCGGAGCGACATTAACGCTCTCCGTTGCTGGTCACGCGCTGGCGGAAGAAGGAAAGATCACCGTTTTTGCCGCGGCATCGTTAACGAATGCAATGCAGGACATTGCCAAAGAGTATAAGAAAGAAAAAAACGTCGAGGTGGTCTCCTCGTTCGCCTCTTCATCGACGCTGGCCCGGCAAATCGAAGCGGGGGCGCCTGCTGACCTGTTTATCTCTGCTGACCAGAAATGGATGGACTACGCGGTCGAGAAAAAAGCGATTGATACCGCCTCGCGTGAAACGCTGCTCGGCAATAGCCTGGTGGTGGTGGCGCCTAAAGCCAGCGCTCAGGGAGAGATCGCCATCGACAACAAAACCGACTGGACCAGCCTGCTGAAAGGCGGCCGCCTGGCGGTTGGCGATCCGGAACACGTCCCGGCGGGCATCTACGCTAAAGAAGCGCTGCAAAAACTGGGCGCCTGGGAAACGTTGTCGCCTAAACTGGCTCCGGCGGAAGACGTACGCGGCGCGCTGGCGCTGGTTGAACGTAACGAAGCGCCATTGGGGATTGTTTACGGCTCCGATGCGGTTGCCAGCAAAGGGGTGAAAGTGGTGGGGACCTTCCCGGAAGATTCGCATCAGAAAGTGGAATATCCGCTGGCTATCGTCGATGGGCATAAAAATGCGACGGTGAGCGCGTTTTATGACTATCTGAAAGGGCCGCAGGCGGCAGCTATCTTCAAACAATACGGATTTACGACCCGCTAATGTTCTTAAGCGATCCCGAATGGCAGGCGGTATTGCTCAGCCTGAAAGTCTCCTCCCTGGCGGTGGTATTAAGCCTACCTTTTGGGATCTTTATCTCCTGGCTGCTGGTCAGGCGTAATTTCCCCGGCAAAGCGCTGCTCGACAGCGTTATCCACCTGCCGCTGGTGCTACCGCCGGTGGTGGTGGGCTATCTGTTATTGATTGCAATGGGGCGGCGCGGGTTTATCGGCAGCTGGCTGTACGACTGGTTCGGTCTGACCTTTGCCTTTAGCTGGCGCGGCGCGGTACTGGCGGCGGCGGTGATGTCGTTTCCGCTGATGGTGCGGGCCATTCGTCTGGCGCTGGAAGGCGTCGACGTTAAGCTCGAGCAGGCGGCGCGAACCCTGGGCGCCGGGCGCTGGCGGGTGTTTTTCACCATTACGCTACCGCTGACGCTGCCGGGCATTATCGTCGGTACGGTGCTGGCCTTCGCCCGTTCGCTGGGGGAATTCGGCGCCACTATTACCTTTGTCTCCAATATTCCCGGTGAAACGCGGACCATCCCTTCGGCGATGTATACCCTGATTCAAACCCCGGGCGGTGAAAGCGCCGCCGCGCGTTTATGTCTGATTTCGATTGTGCTGGCGCTGATTTCGCTGCTGGTTTCTGAATGGCTGGCCCGTCTCAGCCGGACGCGGACGGGGAAATAGCGATGCTTGAACTCAATTTTACCCAGACGCTGGGCAACCACTGCCTGAGGATCAATGAAACGCTGCCCACCAGCGGGATTACCGCCGTTTTCGGCGTTTCCGGAGCGGGAAAAACCTCGTTGATTAATGCCATCAGCGGCCTGACCCGCCCGCAGCAGGGGCGGATTGTACTCAACGGCAGGGTGCTCAATGATGTCGATAAGCGTATCTGCCTGGCGCCGGAAAAACGGCGTATCGGCTATGTTTTTCAGGATGCGCGCCTGTTCCCACACTATAAGGTTCGCGGCAATCTGCAGTACGGCATGGCGAAAAGCATGGCAAGCCAGTTTGATAAGCTGGTGGCGCTGCTGGGGATTGAGCATCTGCTTGAACGCCTGCCCGGCGGGCTTTCCGGCGGTGAAAAGCAGCGGGTCGCCATCGGCCGGGCGCTATTAACCGCCCCCGAGCTGCTGCTGCTCGATGAGCCGCTGGCATCGCTCGATATTCCGCGCAAACGTGAACTGCTGCCATACCTTCAGCGCCTGGCGCGTGAAATCCATATCCCGATGCTTTACGTCAGCCACTCGCTGGACGAGATTCAGCATCTGGCGGATAACGTGCTGGTGCTGGAAGGGGGCGTGGTGAAAGCTTTTGGCGACCTTGAGGCGGTGTGGGGCAGCAGCGTGATGCATCCCTGGCTGCCGCAGGAGCAGCAGAGCACGATTCTCAACGTCTCGGTTGCCGCCCGGCATCCGCACTATGCGATGACCGCGCTGGCGCTCGGCGAGCAGCAGCTGTGGGTCAATCACCTTGACCGGCCGATCGGCGAGGCGGTGCGCATTCGTATTCAGGCGTCCGATGTATCGCTGGTCCTGCGGCCGCCGCAGCAGACCAGCATTCGCAATATCCTACCGGCGCAGGTGGTGCAGTGCATGGAAACGCACGGGCAGATCGAGGTACAGCTGAACGTCAGCGGCCGTACGCTATGGGCGCGCATCAGCCCGTGGGCCAGAGATGACCTGGGGATTACGCCAGGCCAATCGCTGTATGCGCAGATTAAAAGCGTGTCGATTACCGCCTGATCACAGCAGATGGCGGTTGATAAAATCGGCAATACTGTTGCTTTCGTTGTCGCCGATGACGACGTTGGCGCGGGCTTTGACTTCGTCAACCGCATTGCCCATCGCCACCCCGGTACCGGCGGCTTCCAGCATGCTGAGGTCATTATAGTTATCGCCGAAGGCCACCACCTCCTGCATCGACAGCCCCTGAGCTTCCACCCACTGCGCCAGGCGCTTGCCTTTACTGTTGCCGGCGCGGGCGATATCGACCTGATCGTGCCACGACCATTCGCACTCCAGACCCAGCGTCTGCCCCACCTGCAGGGCGAACCGCTGCAGTTTAGGAATGTCCTCATCGGTGAGGGCAAACTTCCATACCGCCTTGACGTCGCGTGCGGCCTGCGCCAGCGAATCGACCTGGGTAAACCCCGGGCGTTGCTCGGCGGGCAGCGACTGCGCCCAGCGGGTCGTGCGAATAACGTGCCCGGTCGGGCGTTCATACAGCATCGCGTCGTCAACGTACATCAGGCCGTGAATATCGTGCTCGGCCAGCATCCCGGTCAGGCTCAGCGCTTTATCTACCGGCATCGGATCGGACTGCAGAACCTTTTTTGCCTGATAATCATACAAATAAGTGCCATTACAGCAAATTGCAGGTGTATCCAGAGCCAGTGCCTGATAAAAAGGATGGATAGCGACGTGATGTCGGCCAGTGACGACGATCGCCTGGAACCCTGCCGCTCTGGCGCGCGCCAGCGCTTCCAGCGAGGCGGGCAGGATCGTTTTGTTGGAGGTGAGCAGGGTGCCGTCTAAATCCAGTGCAATCACGCGTGGGGTCATGTGTTGTTTCCGGTTAATGGTGAAAAAATTGCCTGGCATGATGGTACACCGCTCTCTCTCAGGGGCAAATTTTTCAGCATCTACCGTTAAAAGAGTCTATACATTGCATCAAAGAAGCAGCTTGATGAATGAAATGTATACGTTTTTCCATGTGCAGTGAGGAAAGGAGCAGTCATGAAACAAACCGTTTATACCGCCAGCCCGGAAAGCCAGCAGATTCATGTCTGGAGCCTGGATCTTGAAGGGCAGCTCAAACTTGTGCAGGTTGTTGACGCCCCAGGCCAGGTTCAGCCGATGGTGGTGAGCCCGAATAAAGAGTATCTCTACGTCGGCGTGCGTCCGGAGTTTCGCGTCCTGGCTTACCGCATTGCGCCAGATAACGGCGCGTTGACCTTCGCCGGCGAGGCGGCGCTGCCGGGCAGCCCGACGCATATTTCAACCGACCATCAGGGGCGTTTCGTGTTCAGCGCCTCCTACAACGCTGGTTGCGTGAGCGTGACGCCGCTGATTGATGGCCTGCCGGGGGAAACGGTGACCGTTGTTGAAGGGCTGGAAGGCTGCCACTCGGCCAATATTTCCCCGGATAATCGTACCCTGTGGGTACCGGCGCTGAAGCAGGATCGCATCTGTCTGTTTAACCTCAGCGATGACGGTTTCCTGTCCGCGCAAGACCCGGCGGAAGTGACCACCGTTGAGGGGGCTGGCCCACGTCATATGGTGTTCCATCCCAATCAGCAGTACGGTTACTGTGTGAACGAACTGAACAGCTCCGTCGACGTGTGGGAGCTGAAAGATCCGAATGGCAATATTGCGCGTGTACAAACGCTGGATATGATGCCTGCTGATTTTACCGATGTACGCTGGGCGGCGGATATTCACCTGACGCCGGATGGCCGCCATCTTTATGCCTGCGACCGTACCGCCAGCATTATTACCGTCTTCAGCGTATCCGAAGATGGCAGCGTGTTGTCGGTTGAAGGCTATCAGCCGACCGAAGCGCAACCGCGCGGTTTTAACCTCGATCACAGCGGTAAATACCTGATCGCCGCCGGGCAGAAATCGCATCATATCGCGGTCTATGAGATTAGCGCAGAGCAGGGGCTGCTGACCGAGAAAGGGCGTTACGCCGTGGGCCAGGGGCCAATGTGGGTGGTGGTTAACGCTTATTAAGCCGCGCCTCGCCGTGGCTAATGCTGGTCACTTAAGGTGGCCAGCAGGTTTTTGGCGTGATGCCGGTAAACGGCGGTTTGGGCGAAGTGCGTTTGTCGTTCGTGCTGTGGAATATTCCACCGCCCGAGTGATGAGACCGTGCTTTCGCCTCCTAAAAAGAAAGCCTTGCGGCATGCTATGAACATGGCGGATGGCCCGACCGGACATCGTTGCTGAACGTGCAGATAACGTCAAAAAATTATCTCCGTAGCGGCGACCCGCCACCGAAAACGCGTCTACTCCAGCGCCACCCAGCGCCTGCCGACAATGACCGTCAGCGCCACAATCGTCGCTATCGCCGCCAGATGCGTGACAAAATCCAGCGCATGCAGATGTACCGGATGGCAAAACGCCAGCAGGCTGACCGCCAGACAGGCAATTCCCAGCCCCGCCATCGCCAGGCTACGCACCGGATGCAGCGACCGGCTACGACGCAGGCTGGCGATCATCAGCGCCATCATCGGCGTACTGACCACCAGTAAAAAGATAAAGCAGGGCACGCTGTCATTATCCGCCGTCAGCGGTGGCTGATGCGGGATGCTGCTGATACTCAACCCCAGCCACATCACCCCAATGGGGAGCAGGGCTTTCCAGCTGAGGTGGCGGCGGCCGGCAATACTCATATTGAAGGCGCTGAGAATGGCCAGCGTGCCGAGTAAAAAAGCCAGCAGCAGCTGGACCACCGCCCACGGGGCGCCGGGCTGCGACCAGTCGGTCGGGCTGCGTTGGACCAGAAAACTGGCGGCGATGGCGCAGGGAAGCGCGGCGGCCAGCCATGCCAGCACGCGCCAGCCGGTAGGGCGCAGCCGTTTTACCGGCCGCATGCCGCGCCCCAGTTTTTCAATCAACAGGTCATGATCGGTCATGATGAGCTCCAAAGCGGCGCAGATTTTTCAGCGCCCGATGCAGCAGCGATTTCACCGCTGCGACACTCAGATTGTGATGCGCGGCGGCCTCCGTCAGGCTCATTTCGCGCAGATGAACATGCTCCACGATAGCTTTCTGGCGAGAGGGGAGCTGGTTCAGGTACCCCGCCAGTTCCTCCCGACTATCCCACCGCGGCGGTTCCGGGGCCGTCGCCGTTTCCGGCAGCGTCTCTTCAGGGATTTCCCAATGCTGATAGCGCCCGCGGCGGCGCAGCGCATCAATGGCGCGCGCCGCGATAATCGCCATCAGCCAGGGTAAAAAAGGGAAGGCCGGATCGTAGGTATGGCGCACCCGATGCACCGTCAGCAGGACATCCTGAATCACGTCTTCGACTAAGGCCTCATCGGCGATGCGTTTACGTATCTGCGAACGAATCACCGGCACCAGCGCCTTAAGTAACCGGGTGTAGGCGCGCTGATCGCCCGCCTGTGCCTGTGCCATTAGCGCGGGCCAGCTTTCGCGCGCGCTATCGTTGGTTTCCATAATCCGCCTTGTTGCGTTTACACCTTTTTGCTGGTCGCCTGATTCAACGCGTTTACGACGATGCCCGGCGTCAGGACCTGCGGCAGTACTTTGGGCGGCCCGCCGTCGGCCGGATAAACCACGTACAGCGGCAGACCGCCCTGGCCAAACTGATTCAGCGCATCATCGACATCCGGGTTAAATTTAGTCGAATCTGCGATCATATACAGCGTGCCGGTTTTTGCCAGCACCTCTTTGACCGCCTGAGTCGAGAGCGAGGTTTTCTCGTTTACCTGACAGGTGATGCACCACGAGGCGGTGAAGTTAACAAAGATAGCCTGGCCGTGGCCGCGCCGGGACTCAACCGCCTGCGGCGTCCATTTTTCCGCGGCGACGTCGGCGCTAGTCCGGGCGCCCGGCTGCGCTGAGTCCGGATCAATCAGGCCGACCAGCGGGGCGATGACCGCCAGCGCGAGCGCCGCCGTGACGCCAAACAGAACCTTATGCCCTTTGCCCTGATAGCGCCGCTGCTGCGCGATACCGTATAGCCAGGCGGCAAAGCTTAGCACCACGGATGCCGCCAGCAGCGTGGCCAGCGCGCCGCTCCCGGCCTGCTGCGCCAGAACCCATACCAGCCAGGCGTACGCGCTAAACATCGGAAACGCCAGCACGCGTTTGAGTATATCCATCCACGCGCCCGGACGCGGCAGGAGAGTGGCCAGCGCCGGAAACAGCGAGACCAGGGTGAACGGTGCGGAAAAACCCAGCGCCAGAGCGAAGAACACCGCTAATGCCGTGGCCGGGGGCTGCACCAGCGCGTAGCCGATGGCGCTGGCCATAAACGGTGCCGCACACGGGGTGGCGACGATAATGGCCAGCGCGCCGGTTAACGCCGAGCGGATAAAGGCGCCGCGTCCCATCTCCAGGGCGCCAACGCGCTGTGCCGCCAGCCCGACCTCGAACACGCCGAGCAGGTTGAGCGCCGCACCGAGGATCACCAGCGCAAGCAGGGCAATCACCAGCGGAGACTGCAGCTGGAACCCCCAGCCGACGGCGAGGCCCCCGGCGCGGGCCGCCAGCAGAATACCCGCCAGCGCCATCATGGTGATCATCACGCCAAGTAAAAATGCCAGCCCTTCGCGACGGGCGCTGGCGGCATTATCCGGGTGACGCAGGAGCCCGAGCGCTTTCAGGGAGATGACCGGAAAAACGCAGGGCATAAAGTTGAGTATAATGCCGCCCATAAAGGCGGCCAGCATGGCGGTTATCATCGCTGGCCTCTTCGCTTAATGAGTTTGCGGATGTGCAGCGTCGTACTGTTTCACCGCCGCCAGGGTTTTCTCGATATGAGTCTCCGGGTTTCGGTCCGTGTAGCTGAGCAGAATGTTGCCATCGGGGGCAATCACGTACGAGGTCCGGTCGGACAGGGTCTTGCCTTTCATCTCCATCAGCGTTTGATACTGTGCCGCCACTTTGGCGCCCGGGTCTGCGGCGACCGCGAACTTATCGCGGCACTCCAGTTTCGAGAAATCACTCACCTGGTCGGTGTTACCGGCGGTCACGCCAATCACGGTGGCCCCCATTTTTGTAAAGTCATCGGTGGCTTCGGCAAAATCATGAGCTTCAATGGTGCAGCCCGCGCTGAAGGCGGCCGGGAAGAAATAGAGCACCACCGGACCTTTTTGTAATGCCTGCTGCAATGAGAAAGTGATCGGTTTACCGGCTAAGGCGCCCTGCAGTTCGAAAGCGGGGGCCTTGGCGCCGACGGGCAGCGCCGCAGCGGCGTTGAACGCGGTGGCGGACAGGCCCAGCGCGACGGTCATGGTCAGAGTACGAGCGAGGTTTTTCATACGTTTCATTATCAGCTCCTGCGATGTAAGGGAGTTCCGGTTGGGTGACTCCACTATTCAGTTCGCCGCAGTGAGGGGAAAAGTTTCGCTGGGGAAAAAATATTTAGCAGGTCACCGGGAGGGCGGGTTACGCCAGCAGACGCTGTAACTGGCGCGCGTTCGTGTGCAATTGCGCGCCAGGGTTGCGGCCAAGCAATACGAACTGATACCCCCGGTTGCGCCACCAGGCGATATTCATCCCGTGCCGCTGCTCAGCGTTAATCGCCGCGCTGCTCTGCTGACGATCCGGCGAGATACACAGCGCCATCGGGCCATATTCGGCGTGAATCCACGCAATTTGCGTAATGGTGGTGCTGTCATAGCGCAACATGCGAACCATTTTCAGCTCCGCGCCCGGCAGGGTGAGCTGCTGCTCGCTGAGAGTTAAACCGATGTCCTCGGTGGTACGCGCCAGGCCTCGTTGCAACACTGCGGGTGAACTGTCCATGTCGAGCAGCGTTTCCGTGCTGTAGAGCGACATGTAGCGGGCTTCAAGATCGCGAATATTTTCACTGTCGTCAGGCGCGCTCGCGCCTGGCCGCGCCAGGTAGCCTAATCCGCTGCCGATCAGCAAAAAACTGAGCGAGGCGGCAATCATGGCGCGGCGGCTAAACTGCGGATGGGCAACGCCGCCATCCGCGGCGGGCAGCGCCGCCAGCTGCGCGTCGAGCCGGCTCTGCATCCGTGCCACCGGGGCTTCATCGAGCAAGGGGGCAAAGGCCTGCGGGTAATGTTGATTGTTGCCCATCAGCTCGGCGATGCGCCCGGCCAGCAGCGGGTCGTCCCGGAATGCGGCTTCGAACCGGCGCGCATCGGCCTCACTCATTTCGCCATCCAGCCAGGCGACGATCGCTTCATCGCCGTAAGGCGGGGTAAAACATAACGATTTCAAGAGGGTATCTCCTTGGCTGAGGGTGGGGCCGCGACCGTTTTTGCCAGCGTAGCGCGCGCCGCCGCCAGCCGGCTCATCACCGTGCCGATGGGGACTGACAGCGTGTCCGCCGTCTCCTGATAGGTAAATCCTTCAACATACACTAAGAATACGGTATTGCGCTGCGCCTCAGGGAGTGCGGCGACCCGTTGCATAATCTGCTGATAATACAGGCGATCCTCGCTCATTTCGCGGCTGTCGGGCGCCGTCAGCTCTTCACTATCCACAAATCCCTGCCCCATGCGTACGTGGCGCGCGCGTAGCTCTGAGATCCAGATGGAGTGCAAAATGGAGAATAACCACCTGTCTATACGCGTCCCGGGGGTAAACTGCGCGCTCTTTTCGAGCGCGCGTACGCAGGTCGACTGAACCAGCTCTTCAGCAATATCGCGGTTGCGAGAGAGGATCAGTCCATAGCGCCAAAGGCGCGACAGATGAGCGGCAAGCTGTGAGCGAACTTCACTGGTTGTAATTTTCTTACCCTCGCGGCGCTATTCAGGATTCAGGATGTCCGTCGATCGCGGCGCGTAAATCCCGGTACTCCTCGCAGCCCTGTCCGCAAATTCCGGCGATGACCTGCAGCTGTTCCTGCGCCAGATCCCGGCGGCCTTTAATCATCCAGGCCTCGCCAAGATATTCGCGCGCTTTCGCGTAATTGGGCGCCAGCGCCAGCGAACGCTGATAATAGCCGATACCTTCATCCGTACGTCCAAGCTTGCGGGTCGCATAGCCGCGGTAGTTCCAGGCCTCGGCCGTATTGCGGTTCTTCAGGGAATCCAGCAGGTTTAACGCCGCCTGATATTCGCCTTTTTTAGCCAGGTGGTAGGCGTAGTTGGTCTTATCCTGATCGCTAAGGCTGCTGGTTTTTGCCGGTACGCATTTTTTACTGACGCTGTCGTAAATCTGTCCATTGGGGCAGTCCGGGGTTTTGCTCTCGGTGCTATTATCGCCCATGGCAAAGGTCTGCGATGCATAGAATAAACATAGCAGTGCCGGGACCATTAAGCGGCGTGCTGTGGGCAGGAAGGGGGAATATAGGGTGTTCATCTTCGTCTCCGTGGCGGCGAAACAGGGAGCCAGGCCACATCCGGCGTAATACGGCGAATGAGGGCGACAGGCCATGATGTTCTGACAATGCGTAAACGTATGAGCGGGGATTTTTATTCGTTCACCCGCAGTTTTTTTTGCAGCCAGCAGAGAAGAGGGGGCGGCAGGCCAGGCGGTCGCCGCTGGAGGAAGCCAAGGGGGAGTGCCTCCCCCTTGATCAAACGTTACTGCCTGGGCTCAGCAACAATGACGCTGCCCACGCCGCGGTTATTGTATTCCCACATGCGGTTGAAGCTGGCGTCGTTGAGGTTACGCTGCGGATTGCCTTTTTCATCCGCGGTGCCGGTATTAGCGCTGAACGCGCGGTTAGAGACCGCCGCATCGGCCCACGGCTTAGCCACATTGAAGCCTTCATTGATGACGCTATCGCGGATCACGACCTGACCATTGGTCGCGCTGTCGACATCCAAAGAGCGCCCCAGCTGCGCAACGCCATCGCCGGAAGCGGTAAAGCGGCTGTTCACCGCCAGGAAACCGTAGGTGACGCTTTTCAACGTCGCCGGTGCGAAGACATAGCCTTCTTTCTGCGTGCGGGAATTCACCACCCGGAAATCGGTGTTATCAAATACGACGGCGCCGCGGCCGGCAACGATATCGACGTCGCCTTCAATATAGCTGTTGCTCACCAGGGTTCGGGTCTGGCGATCGTTCTGCAGACGGTTCTGTACGCCGCTGTTGGTGACGAAGAAGGTGTTCTGACGTCCCAGGATGTTGACGTTGTTAATCTGTACCTTGTCGCCATCGCTGCGTAGCGCCACGGCCTGGTGCGTTCCGGCATCCACGCTATCGCCGAGGTTGTTGGCGATGGTCAGGTTCTGCAGCTGCAGGCCGTTATTCTGCGACCAGAATACCGCCGAGCACATGACGCCCACGGTGGCGGTACGTTTGCTCTGGCAGCTATCGAACATATACCACGCAGGTTTACCCGGCATGTATTTCCCGGCCGGGTTCACCAGGTGGCGCCAGGTGTTGGTATCCATCTCGGAATCAATGGCCTGGCTAATTTTGACATCCAGCGGTTTTTCGCCGGTACCGTACAGCGTTATCGCTCCGGGCGCAGCCGGCACATAGACGGTACCGGTATATTCCCCGGGCTGAATGGCAATAAACTGGCGACGGTCGGAGTGACGCGCGATGGCCGCATCGACGGCTGCCTGAATCGTGGTGTGGGTCACGCCCTGGCCGCCCGCCGGGCCGACAACGAAGTCAGGCTGGGCTGGCGGGCTAATGGCTGCCGGAGTCCACGCCGCGGCGTTGGGATCCAGAGACTGGAAATAGCTGGCGGCGGTGAAATTTTTGGCTTCATCGGCCGTTAACACAGGGCGAGAGGCGGTGCCCGGCGCAGTCTGCGTGGAGGGCTGTTGATCGGCAGGGGTTGAACTACAGGCGGACAACGTCACGCCGAAGGCCAGTGCCAGCGTCAGGCGGGAAACTGAGAATGTGTTCATGTTGCTCCGGGCAAGAATCAATTAACAAGACCTGTGATACTCCGGGTTGCCTCTGCGTTCGCGCGTTCATGGCTATTCACCGCGCAGCAACCCGAATTATGTGGGGTGTAATTATACAAAAATCATTCCCGCAGCGTGAACCTTGCAAGGAATGAACGGCGTGTATAAGTCCTTTAAAACCTGCTTTTTATACTAAGTTGAGCGAAACGGGAAGACGCTGAGCGAAAAAGTTGCCGCAATTGTGGCAGGCGCTGGCTCCAGCCCTCGCGTTCAGTCACAAAAAAATAACAATTACGCCAGCTGGTGTTGACATTCAGTGCGTAATGAAAATAAATGTCTATACAACCCATGACAAGTTAACTGCTATGACTGAAGCCATTTCCGATCGCGTTATCTGGCGAAATGCCCGCCTTGCCACCCTGACTCCGCATGACTCGCGGCCTTATGGCCTGCTGGATAAACATGCGCTGCTGGTCCGCCACGGCCGTATTGAAGGTATTGTGCCTGAAAACGATGCCCCTGCCGGGCGCAGCGTTGATCTTGGCGGCAGACTGCTGACGCCGGGGCTGATTGACTGTCATACCCATCTGGTTTTCGGCGGCAGCCGGGCCCAGGAGTGGGAGCAGCGTCTGAACGGCGTTTCCTATCAGACGATTAGCGCCAGCGGCGGCGGGATTAACTCAACGGTACGCGCCACCCGCGAGAGCAGCGAAGCGCAGCTGTTGGCGCTGGCCCAACAGCGGCTGGATCGCCTGCTGCGTGAAGGCGTCACCACGCTGGAAATTAAGTCCGGCTATGGCCTGGATCTGGAGAACGAGCGCAAAATGCTGCGGGTGGCGCGTCGCCTGGCGGAGAACAATGCGCTAGAACTGTCGCCGACGCTGCTGTCCGCCCATGCCACGCCGCCGGAATATAAAGACGATCCGGACGCTTATATTACGCTGGTCTGTGAAACCCTGCTGCCGGTGCTGTGGCAGGAGGGGCTATTCGAAAGCGTCGATGTATTCTGTGAAAACGTCGGCTTCAGCCCGCAGCAAACCGAACGCGTGTTTCAGGCCGCTCAGGCCCGCGGGATCCCGATCAAGGGGCACGTCGAGCAGCTTTCGTCCCTCGGCGGCGCGCAGCTGGTGAGCCGCTATCATGGCCTTTCCGCCGACCATATCGAATATCTGACGGAAGAGGGGGTGGCCGCGATGAGCCGCAGCGCCACGGTGGCGGTTCTGCTGCCCGGCGCGTTCTATTTCCTGAATGAGACCCGTAAACCGCCGGTCGATCTGCTGCGGCAATACCAGGTCCCGATGGCTGTCGCCACGGATTACAACCCGGGCACCAGCCCGTTCGCCAGCCTGCATCTGGCGATGAACATGGCCTGCGTCAAATTTGGCTTAACCCCGGAAGAGGCGTGGGCGGGGGTTACCCGGCATGCCGCGCAGGCGCTGGGGCGTCAGCACAGCCACGGTCAGCTGGCGAGCGGGTTTGTCGCTGATTTTGCTATCTGGGATGCAGAGCATCCGGTTGAAATGGTGTATGAGCCGGGACGTAGCCCGCTCTGGCGCCGCGTGGTGCGAGGAGAAATGCAATGACGTTGTGGCAACCTACGCCCGCCGATATCTGGCAAGGGCGTGACGACAGCGCGGAAGCCGCCAACGCGCTGCGCCTGTTCCAGACCATGGCGCGGGCCGAGCGCTTTGCGCCCGCGGCGCAGCCGGGAGACATCGCCCTGTTGGGATTCGCCTGTGACGAAGGCGTGCGGCGCAATCGCGGGCGCGCCGGGGCCGAAAAGGGGCCTGAGATCTTACGCCGGGTGCTGGCGAATATGGCCAGCCACAGCGGGCACGATCGCTGTGTGGATATGGGTAACATCGTGGTCGTCGGCGAAGCGCTGGAGGAGGCTCAGCAGGCGCTGCGTGATGCGGTGGCGGCCTGCCAGCGCGCGGGCAAACGTACGCTGGTGCTTGGCGGCGGACATGAAACGGCCTTTGGCCATGGCGCGGGGGTGCTTGATGCCTTCCCCGATGAGAAGGTCGGAATTATCAACCTCGATGCCCACCTCGATTTACGCATTGCCGGGCAGGCGAGCTCAGGAACGCCGTTCCGCCAGCTGGCGCTGGAGTGCGACGCGCAGCGGCGCGGTTTTCATTATACCTGCTTCGGGGCCAGCTGCGCGGCGAATACCCAGGCGCTGTGGGATGAAGCCGCGCGCCGTCAGGTGCGGGTGATTGAAGATCTGGACGTTATCGAGGCTTTCGAATTACGCGTAATGCCGGAAATCGCCCGCAATATCGCCCTGTACGATCGGCTCTATCTGACCATCGATCTGGACGTGCTGCCGGGGCGCGACATGCCGGCGGTGTCAGCGCCAGCGGCGTTGGGCGTGCCGCTGGCGACATTGCTGCGCATCGTCGAGCCGCTGTGCCGCAGCGGCAAGCTGCAGGCGGTCGACCTGGTGGAGTTTAATCCGCAGTTTGACATTGATAGTCAGGGCGCCCGCGCAGCGGCCCGGCTGGCATGGCAAATCGCCCATTGGTGGCGCTGACGATTCAGTATATTCTGATCGTTTCGCCGCCCATTGAGTATAAGGAAAGCCAGGCTATGTTTTCACAGCAACCTCGATCTGCGCCTGCACCGTTCTATGAAAAGGTGAAGCAGGCGATCAGCGAAAAGATTCAGCGCGGCGTCTGGCGTCCGCATGACCGCATTCCTTCTGAGGCGGAACTGGTGGCGCAATTTGGCTTTAGCCGGATGACCATCAACCGGGCGCTGCGTGAACTCACGGATGAGGGCTTACTGGTGCGTTTGCAGGGCGTGGGCACGTTTGTGGCGGAGCCGAAAGGGCAGTCGGCGCTGTTTGAAGTTCGCAGCATCGCCGACGAGATTCTCTCCCGCCACCACCAGCACCGCTGCGAGGTATTGCTGCTGGAGGAGACCGAAGCCGACCTTATCCAGTCGGCCGCGCTGAACGTCGCCGAGGGGACGCGGATTTTCCACTCCCTGATGGTGCATTTTGAAAACGACATTCCGGTACAGATTGAAGATCGCTGCGTCAACGCGACGGTGGTGCCGGACTATCTGCGCCAGGACTATACCGTGACCACGCCGCACGATTATCTGTCGCTGATTGCGCCGTTAACCGAAGGCGAGCATATCGTGGAGGCGGTGCAGGCGAGCGCCAAAGAGTGCGAGCTGCTGCAGATCCACGCCCATGACCCATGTTTGCTGATTCGCCGCCGTACCTGGTCAACCACGCATATCGTTTCCCACGCCCGTCTGCTGTTCCCGGGTAGCCGCTACCGGCTGCAGGGCCACTTTGCCTCCTGACCATCCCTCGCGTCAGCAAAAGCGTGATTGCTGACGCAATATAACAAAATTGTATCATTTCTGTTAAATCCTGGCTTGCGTAGAGTTGTATAGACAAGTATATGTATCTACGTAAACAACGTTAATTGTCAGGAGAAACCCCGATGTCGCAAAGCAAATATCGCCAGCAGGACGTACGTGCGCCGCGAGGCACGACGCTGAATGCGAAGAGCTGGTTGACCGAAGCCCCGCTGCGTATGTTAATGAATAACCTCGATCCCGATGTGGCCGAGAACCCCCATGAGTTGGTGGTCTATGGCGGTATCGGGCGCGCGGCGCGTAACTGGGAATGCTATGACGCTATCGTGAAGGCGCTGAAAAACCTGGAAAGCGACGAAACTCTGCTGGTGCAGTCCGGTAAACCGGTGGGCGTGTTTAAAACCCATGAAAACTCACCGCGGGTGCTGATCGCTAACTCCAACCTGGTCCCGCACTGGGCAACCTGGGAGCATTTCAACGAGCTGGACGCGAAAGGGCTGGCGATGTATGGCCAGATGACCGCCGGCAGCTGGATCTATATCGGTAGTCAGGGCATCGTGCAGGGCACCTACGAAACCTTCGTCGAAGCCGGACGTCAGCACTATCAGGGCAGCCTGAAGGGCCGTTGGGTATTAACCGCCGGTCTGGGCGGTATGGGCGGCGCGCAGCCGCTGGCGGCTACTCTGGCAGGAGCCTGCTCGCTGAACATCGAATGTCAGCAGAGCCGGATCGATTTCCGCCTGCGGACCCGCTACGTTGACGAACAGGCCACCTCGCTGGACGACGCGCTGGCCCGCATCAAGAAATACACTGCGGAAGGCCGGGCAATCTCTATCGCTCTGTGCGGCAACGCCGCCGATATCGTGCCGGAGATGGTCAAACGCGGCGTGCGCCCGGATATGGTCACCGACCAGACCAGCGCCCACGACCCGCTGCATGGCTATTTGCCGAAGGGCTGGAGCTGGGAAGAGTATCAGGCCAAAGCGGAGTCCGATCCGCAGGGGACGATCCTGGCCGCCAAACGCTCCATGGCCGACCACGTCCAGGCGATGCTGGCCTTCCACGAAATGGGGGTCCCGACCTTCGACTACGGCAACAATATTCGCCAGATGGCGCAGGAGATGGGGGTCGGCAACGCGTTCGATTTCCCGGGCTTTGTCCCGGCCTATATTCGCCCGCTGTTCTGCCGCGGCATCGGCCCGTTCCGCTGGGTGGCGCTCTCCGGCGATCCGCAGGATATCTATAAAACCGACGCTAAAGTTAAAGAGATCATCAAAGATGATACGCACCTGCACCACTGGCTGGATATGGCGCGCGAGCGCATCAGCTTCCAGGGGCTGCCGGCGCGTATTTGCTGGGTGGGTCTGGAGTGGCGCCAGAAGCTGGGGCTGGCGTTTAACGAAATGGTCCGCAGCGGCGAAGTTTCCGCGCCGATCGTTATCGGTCGCGACCACCTTGATTCCGGCTCCGTCGCCAGCCCGAATCGTGAAACCGAAGCGATGCGCGACGGTTCCGATGCGGTTTCCGACTGGCCGTTGCTGAACGCCTTGCTGAATACCGCCAGCGGCGCGACATGGGTGTCGCTGCATCACGGCGGCGGCGTGGGTATGGGCTTCTCCCAGCACTCCGGGATGGTTATCGTCTGTGACGGTACCGACGAAGCGGCGGCGCGTATCGCTCGCGTCCTGCATAACGACCCGGCGACCGGGGTGATGCGTCACGCCGATGCCGGCTACGACATCGCGATCGAGTGCGCGGCAGAACAAGGACTGAATCTTCCTATGGTGGCAGCAACGCAGGGGCAACGCTGAAATGAAAAGCTTAACACTTATTCCTGGTCAACTGACTCTGGCGCAGCTGCGCGAGGTATATCATCACCCGCTGAGCATCACCCTCGACGAGCGCGCTTTTCCGGCGATTGACGAGAGCGTGGCCTGCGTCAACGCGATTCTGGCGGAAGGGCGTACCGCTTACGGTATTAACACCGGTTTTGGCCTGCTGGCGCAAACGCGCATCTCTACCGACGATCTGGAAAATCTGCAGCGTTCTCTGGTGCTCTCCCATGCCGCAGGCATTGGCGAGCCGCTGGACGAGGCGATGGCGCGCCTGATTATGGTGCTGAAGATTAACAGCCTCTCCCGCGGCTTCTCCGGTATTCGTCTGAGCGTGATTCAGGCGTTGATTCAGCTGGTGAACAAAGGCGTGACGCCGTGGATCCCGGCCAAGGGTTCGGTCGGCGCGTCCGGCGATCTGGCGCCGCTGGCGCACATGTCGCTGACGCTGCTGGGCGAGGGGAAAGCGCGCGTCGACGGCGAGTGGATGCCGGCGGGGCAGGCGCTGAAAAAAGTCGGTCTCGAGCCGATTACGCTGGCGGCGAAAGAGGGGCTGGCGCTGCTCAACGGCACGCAGGCATCGACGGCGTTTGCCCTGCGCGGCCTGTTTGAGGCGGAAGATCTGTTTGCATCTGCGGTGGTGTGCGGGGCCTTAACCACCGAAGCGGCGCTGGGCTCGCGTCGGCCGTTTGATCCGCGTATTCATGATGCCCGCGGCCAGCGTGGTCAAATTGATGCCGCCGCGCTGTACCGCCATGTGCTGACCGACGACAGCGCGATTTCGCAATCGCATCACAACTGTAGCAAAGTGCAGGATCCGTATTCTCTGCGCTGTCAGCCGCAGGTGATGGGGGCCTGTCTGACCCAGATTCGTCAGGCGGCCGACGTGCTGCTGATTGAAGCCAACGCGGTATCGGATAATCCGCTGGTCTTCGCCAGCGAGAACGAGGTGATTTCCGGCGGTAACTTCCATGCCGAGCCGGTGGCGATGGCGGCGGATAATCTCGCCCTGGCGATTGCCGAAATCGGCTCGCTGTCAGAGCGGCGGATTGCGCTGATGATGGACAGCCATATGTCGCAGCTGCCGCCTTTCCTCGTGAAAAACGGCGGCGTTAACTCCGGTTTTATGATTGCTCAGGTCACCGCGGCGGCATTGGCCAGCGAGAATAAGGCGCTGTCGCATCCGCACAGCGTTGACAGCCTGCCGACTTCGGCAAACCAGGAGGATCACGTCTCGATGGCGCCAGCCGCCGGTCGTCGCCTGTGGGCGATGGCGGACAACACCCGCGGCGTGCTGGCCGTAGAGTGGCTGGCCGCCGTCCAGGGGCTGGATATGCGCGAAGGCCTGGCCAGCAGCCCGCTGCTGGAGGAGGCGCGTCATCTGCTGCGCGAACGGGTCTCGCATTACACCCAGGATCGTTTCTTCGCCCCGGATATTGATAACGCTATTGCGCTTCTGGCGGCGCGTCACCTGACGCGACTGCTACCTGCCGTATTACCCAGTCAGCTCTGATCATCGCTGTTTTCTGTACCTGCGTCGGGGGGATATCTTCCCCCCGGCCGTCCTACGCGCATATTTGTCGTCATACAAAAATTATCAGGACACTCGCATATGCAACAACAACCCTCAAAGCCACACCTGCTGCGCGGGCTGAACGCCCGCCATATTCGTTTCATCGCGCTCGGTTCCGCCATCGGTACCGGGTTGTTTTATGGGTCGGCCGCCGCCATCAAGGCCGCGGGACCGGCGGTTCTGTTAGCCTACCTGATTGGCGGCGCGGCGGTATTTATCGTCATGCGCGCGCTGGGGGAAATGGCGGTGCGCAACCCCGTTTCCGGCTCCTTCGGCAGCTATGCCCGTCAGTATCTCGGACCGCTGGCCGGGTTTATCACCGGCTGGACCTACACCTTTGAAATGGTGATTGTCGCTCTGGCCGACGTCACCGCGTTTGGCATCTATATGGGGCTGTGGTACCCCGACGTCCCGCGCTGGATTTGGGTGCTGAGCATCATCTTTTTCATCGGCGCGATGAATCTGTGCCACGTACGCATTTTCGGCGAGATGGAGTTCTGGCTGTCGCTGATTAAAGTGGTGGCGATTATTGCGATGATCGTCGCCGGCGGCGGCATCATCTTCTTTGGCTTTGGCCATGCGTTCCCGGCGACAGGGCTGGAGAACTTGTGGCATCACGGCGGTTTTGCTCCGAACGGCTGGCAGGGGATTATCGCTTCGCTTGGGATAGTGATGTTCGCCTTTGGCGGGGTGGAAATTATCGGCGTTACCGCGGCTGAAGCGCAGAATCCCAGGAAAGTGATCCCGCAGGCGATCAACACCATCCCCCTGCGCATCGTGCTGTTCTATGTCTGCACGCTGGCGATTCTGATGGCGATTTTCCCGTGGAACAGTTTTGGCGAGCAGGGCAGCCCGTTTGTGCTGATTTTTAGCGGTCTGGGTATTCCGGCTGCGGCGACAATCCTCAATATTATCGTTATCAGCGCCAGTATTTCGGCCATTAACAGCGATATTTTTGGCGCCGGACGCATGATGTACGGCATGGCGAAAGAGGGCATGGCGCCGAAAAGCTTCCAGCGGATTGCCAGCAACGGCGTGCCGTGGATGACGGTGGTGGTGATGGGAGTGGCGCTGCTGGTGGCGGTGGTGCTGAACTATCTGATGCCGGAGCAGGTCTTCGTGCTGATTGCCTCCCTGGCAGCGTTTGCCACGGTGTGGGTGTGGCTGATGATCCTGCTGGCCCATTTCGCCATGCGGCGCGGTCTGTCGGCAGAAGAGCGCCGACAGATTGAGTTCCCGGTGCCGTTCTGGCCGGTCGCGCCGCTGCTGACCCTGCTGTTTATGGGGCTGGTGATTGCGGTGCTGGGGATGGTCGAAGAGACGCGCATTGCGCTGATCGCCGGACTGGTCTGGCTGGCGCTGCTGACGGTGGTGTGGTACGCGAAAGTCAAAAAAAGCGCGGCGCTGCCGGTGGCTGAGCAGTCATCTTCGAGCTGAAGGACTCCCCGGTGGCGCTGCGCTTACCGGGGCGACAAAGGTATTGTCACATCGCCCGGGTAAGGCGTAAGCCGCTACCCGGGGAAGGGCTGACGAGAAAAGGTCAGATAAACAGGGCGGTGATGGATGCGCTGCCCAGGGAATGGAAATGGACGTTAAAGCCCACCATCGCGCCGCTTGCGCCCTCATCCACATCGATCTTGTCGACATCCAGCGCATGTACGGTAAAGATATAGCGATGGCTTTCCCCCTTCGGCGGCGCTGCGCCGCCATAGCCGGCCTGGCCGAAGTCGGTGCGGGTCTGGATGGCGGTTGCTGGCAGCGGCGCCAGACCGGAGCCGGCACCCTGCGGCAGTTCGCGCGTTTCCGCCGGCAGATTGGCGACCACCCAGTGCCACCAGCCGGAACCGGTCGGTGCGTCGGGATCGTAACAGGTCACCACAAAGCTTTTGGTGCCGGCGGGAACTTCGTCCCACGCCAGATGCGGCGAAATATTGTCGCCGTCGTAGCCCATGCCGTTAAAAACCTGACGATGGGGCAATTTGCCGCCATCCTGCAGGTCGTGACTGATTAATTTCATACCGTCTCCTCAGGGATAATCTACTGATTAGCAAAGAAGTGTAGTCCGGTTGACGGCCAATTTCCGCTGCTTATTCGCTAAAAAATGTTTCTTCCTGCACCGCCGCGTTGACCGCCTGGGTCAGGCGCGTCAGCTGCTGCGCGGTGATGACATAGGGCGGCATCAGATAAATCAGGCGGCCGAACGGACGGATCCATACTCCCTGCTCAACGAAGAAACGCTGCAGCGCGGCCATATTCACCGGACGACGCGTTTCCACCACGCCAATGGCGCCCAGTACGCGAACATCGGCCACCTGAGGAGATTCCCGCGCCGGCGCCAGTTCGGCGTTAAGCTGCGCTTCAATGGCCGCCACCTGGCGTTGCCATTCCCCGCTCTCCAGCAGGCGCAGGCTTTCTGTCGCCACCGCGCAGGCCAGCGGATTGCCCATAAAGGTCGGGCCGTGCATAAAGCAGCCCGCAGCGCCATCGCTGATGGTCTCCGCGACCCGTCGGGTGGTGAGGGTGGCCGACAGGGTCATAGTCCCACCGGTCAGGGCTTTACCGAGACAGAGAATATCCGCCGTAATCCCCGCATGTTCACAGGCAAACAGCTTGCCGGTCCGGCCAAATCCGGTGGCAATCTCATCGGCAATCAGCAGGATGCCTTCCCGGTCGCACATCTTGCGAATGCGCTTCAGCCACTCGGGGTGGTACATCCGCATTCCGCCCGCCCCCTGCACAATCGGTTCGAGAATCACCGCCGCGATCTCCTGGCGATGGGCTGCCATCAGCCGGGCAAACGACACCATATCCCGCTCATCCCATTCGCCGCCAAAGCGGCTTTGCGGCGCCGGGGAGAACAGGTTATCCGGCAGATAGCCCTGCCACAGGCTGTGCATCGAGTTATCCGGATCGCAAACCGACATCGCGCCGAAAGTATCGCCATGATAGCCGTTGCGGAAGGTGAGAAACCGCCGGCGCGGTTCGCCTTTTGCCTGCCAGTACTGCAGAGCCATTTTCATCGCCACTTCCACCGCGACCGAACCGGAGTCGGCGAGGAATACGCACTCCAGCGATGCCGGCGTCATCGCCACCAGCTGGCGGCAGAGCGCGACCGCCGGAGGGTGGGTGATGCCGCCAAACATCACGTGCGACATCTGGTCAATCTGCGCTTTCATCGCCGCGTTTAACCGCGGGTGATTGTAGCCGTGAATCGCCGCCCACCACGAAGACATGCCGTCGATTAACTGCTCGCCGCTGGCGAGGGACAGCTCGCAGCCGTGGGCGGCAACCACCGGGTATACCGGCAGCGGGGAAGTCATGGAAGTGTAGGGGTGCCAGATGTGGCACCGATCGAAGGCGAGATCGTCCGTTGTCATAAGTGACTTGTAAACCATTTTGAAAAGTTTTAGGTTTACGAGTATAAACCGAACCGACAATTAACAAAACCCTTTGGAGAGGCCAATGGCTCACCACGCACGCTGGACAATGTCGCAAGTTACTGAGTTGTTTAATAAACCGTTGTTAGACCTGCTGTTTGAAGCCCAGCAGACGCACCGCCAGCACTTTGATCCGCGCCAGGTCCAGGTCAGCACGCTGCTGTCGATTAAAACCGGCGCCTGCCCGGAAGACTGCAAATACTGCCCGCAAAGCGCGCGCTATAAAACCGGTCTGGAATCGGAGCGCCTGATGGAAGTGGAACAGGTGCTGGAGTCGGCGCGGCAGGCGAAAAATGCCGGTTCAACCCGCTTCTGCATGGGGGCGGCATGGAAAAACCCCAACGATCGCGACATGCCGTACCTGGAACAAATGGTCAAAGGCGTCAAAGCGTTGGGGCTGGAGTCCTGTATGACGCTCGGGACCTTGACCGACAGCCAGGCGCAGCGCCTGGCGGGAGCCGGACTGGACTACTACAACCATAACCTGGACACCTCGCCGGAATTCTACGGCAATATCATCACCACCCGCACCTACCAGGAGCGGCTGGATACCCTCGACAAGGTGCGTGACGCCGGGATCAAGGTCTGCTCGGGCGGGATCGTCGGCTTAGGCGAAACCGAGAAAGATCGCGCCGGCCTGCTGCTGCAGCTGGCTAACCTGCCGACGCCGCCGGAGAGCGTGCCGATCAACATGCTGGTCAAAGTGAAAGGCACGCCGCTGGCCGATAACGATGACGTCGACGCCTTTGATTTTATCCGCACCATCGCGGTGGCGCGGATTATGATGCCGACATCGTACGTGCGTCTTTCCGCCGGGCGCGAGCAGATGAACGAACAGACGCAGGCGATGTGCTTTATGGCCGGGGCGAACTCGATTTTCTACGGCTGCAAGCTGCTGACCACGCCGAACCCGGAAGAGGACAAAGACCTGCAGCTGTTCCGCAAGCTGGGCCTTAACCCGCAGCAGACGGCGGTGCTGGAAGGGGATAACGAACAGCAGCAGCGTCTGGAACAGGCGCTGCTCAACCCGGATACCGAGGAATATTACAACGCGGCGGCGCTATGAGCTGGCAGCAACGGATCGAGCGGGCGCTTGGCGAACGGCGGGAGGCGGACGCGTTTCGCCAGCGCCAGCCGGTCACCCAGGGGGCCGGGCGGTGGCTCGCCCGCGAAGGCCAGCGCTGGCTGAATTTCTCCAGCAATGACTATCTCGGGCTGAGCCAGCATCCGAAGATTATCGCCGCCTGGCAGCAGGGGGCGGCGCGTTATGGCGTCGGCAGCGGCGGCTCCGGCCACGTCAGCGGCTACAGCGAGGCGCATCGCGAGCTGGAAGAGGCGCTGGCTGACTGGCTGGGCTACCCGCGCGCGCTGCTGTTTATTTCCGGATTTGCCGCCAATCAGGCGCTGATTGCCGCGCTGCTTGCAAAGGACGATCGCATCGTCGCGGACCGGCTGAGCCACGCTTCGTTGCTTGAGGCGGCCAGCCTCAGCCCGGCGCAGCTCAGGCGTTTTGCGCACAACGACGTGCAGCAACTCGGCGATCTGTTGGCAAAGCCCCTGACCGGCCAGCAGCTGGTGGTAACCGAAGGGGTATTCAGCATGGATGGCGACAGCGCGCCGCTCGGCGATATCGCCCGTACCACCCGGGCGGCTGACGGCTGGCTGCTGGTGGATGACGCGCACGGTATCGGGGTGATGGGCGATGAGGGACGCGGCAGCTGTCATGCCCGGAACGTCCGCCCGGAACTGCTGGTGGTGACCTTTGGCAAAGCCTTTGGCGCCAGCGGGGCGGCGGTACTCTGCGACGATGCGCTGGCGGACTACCTGCTGCAGTTCGCCCGCCATCTGATTTACAGCACCGCCATGCCCCCGGCCCAGGCGCTGGCGCTGAGCGCGGCGCTGGCGGTTATCCGCAGCGATGACGGCCAGCAGCGTCGGGAAAAACTGGCCAGCCACGTGGCGCAATTTCGCGCCGGCATGGCCAGCTTCCCCGGCGAGCTCAGCGCCTCAACCAGCGCGATTCAGCCGCTGATCGTCGGCGACAATACGCGGGCGTTGCGACTGGCGGCAAGCCTGCGCGAGCAGGGCTGCTGGGCGACGGCGATCCGCCCGCCGACGGTGCCGGCCGGCAGCGCGCGGCTGCGCCTGACGCTCACCGCGGCGCATGAGTCCACCGATATCGCCCGTCTGCTGGAGGTGCTGCATGGCGGCGGTGAATAAACGCGCGGTGGCCGCGGCCTTTGGCCGGGCGGCCACCCACTATACGCAGCACGATGAGCTGCAGCGGTACAGCGCGGAGCTGCTGCTGCGCCGGCTGGCAAGCCGGGCCTTTGCCGAGGTGCTGGATGCCGGCTGCGGCCCCGGCAGTATGAGCCGCTACTGGCGCGATGCCGGAAGCCACGTCACGGCGCTGGACCTCTCGGTCGAGATGCTGGCGCAGGCGCAGCGTGGGGGGGGCGCCCACCGCTACGTGGCGGGCGATATTGAGTCGCTCCCGCTGGCGGATGGCTGTGTCGATCTGGCGTGGAGCAACCTGGCGGTCCAGTGGTGTGACAGTCTGGCGCGGGCGGTGGATGAACTCTGTCGGGTGGTGCGTCCCGGCGGCAGGGTGGCGTTCACCACGCTGCTGGCCGGTTCGCTGCCGGAACTTAATCAGGCCTGGCAGGCGATTGATGCCCGCCCGCACGCCAACCGCTTTCTCAGTGAGCAGGCGGTGCGCGAGGCGCTGGCCGGACGACGGGTTAGCGGACAGGTTCACGCCGTCAGCCTGCCGTTCGCCGATGCGCTGAGCGCGATGCGTTCGCTAAAAGGCATCGGCGCGACTCATCTGCATCAGGGACGCAGCGCCGCGCCGTTAAGTCGGGGCAAACTGCGCGAGCTCCAGCTTGCCTGGCCAAAACAGCAGGGGCTGTGCCCGCTGACGTACTATCTTTTTACAGGAGTCATTGCACGTGACTAAACGTTTTTTCGTCACCGGAACCGACACTGAAGTCGGGAAAACCGTCGCCAGCTGCGCCTTACTGCAGGCGGCTAATCTATCCGGGCTGCAGAGCGCGGGCTATAAGCCGGTGGCCTCCGGAAGTGAAGATACGCCGCAGGGGCTGCGCAACGACGATGCGCTGGCCTTGCAACGTAACAGCAGCGTGGCGCTGAGCTACGCCCAGGTTAACCCCTGTACCTTCGCTGAACCGACCTCTCCGCATATTGCGAGCGCCGATGAAGGCCGCCCGATTAGCGGGGCCGCGCTCTCCGCCGGGCTGCGCGAGCTGGAAAAGCTGGCCGGGTGGGTGCTGGTGGAAGGGGCGGGAGGCTGGTTCACGCCGCTCTCCGATACTCTGACCTTTGCCGACTGGGTGCGGGACGAACGGCTGCCGGTTATTCTGGTGGTGGGCATCAAACTGGGCTGCATCAACCATGCGCTGCTGACGGCCCAGGCGGTGCGTCAGGCGGGGCTGCCGCTGGCCGGCTGGATCGCGAACGACGTCCAGCCGCCGGGCAAGCGTCATGCCGAGTACCTGGCGACCCTTAAGCGCCTGCTCCCGGCGCCGTTGCTGGGGGAGATCCCGTGGCTGGCGGACGCGCCGCAGCGCGAGGATCTCGGGCAGTATCTGGACCTTAACGCGCTGGATCTGGCGTCATCCACTGCGCCAGCAGCGGCTCATCCAGCTGGATAACGTTGCCCTGCGCCACGCTGCGGCCGCGATGAAGCAGGCAGAACCGGTCCGCCACCCGGCGAATAAACGGCAGGTGCTGTTCGGCAAGCAGCACCGTTAACCCGATATCGCGATTCAGCCGCACCAGCAGGTCCCCCAGCTTTTGCATGAAGTGATGCCCGCTGCCGCGCGAAGGCTCATCAAGGATCAGCAGGCGCGGTTGAACAATCAGCGCCCGGGCCAGCGCCAGCTGGTACTGGTCATCTTCCGAGAGCATCGCCCCTTTGTGCTGGCGCAGAGCGTACAATTCGGGAAATAAATCGTAAATCTCGCCCTTCACCGCGGCGCCGGGGTTCCCCCCGGCCGCCAGCGCAATATGCAGATTCTCCTCCACGCTCAGCTGGGAAAAGATGCGCTTGTCCTGCGGGACGTAGCCGATGCCAATAATCGAGCGGGAGTGGGCGGAAAGCGGCGTGAGATCGCAAGGCGGGGCCCCGATGTCATGCCAGGTCATCGTGCCGCTGGCGACCGGGAGATGCCCGGTAATGCAGTTTACCAACGTGGTTTTCCCCATCCCCTGCAGCCCCATCACGCAGGTGCACTCCCCTGGCCGGAGTTCAAGGTCGACATTCCATAGCGTGTGCTGACTTCCGTAGTACTGATTAACTGCGTGTAGACTCAACATAGACGTTTTCTCCTTTTTGGGGATAGCGAGCGACATGAAGATTCTGCAAATCTCTTGCCAGGAAAAAGATGTTTCGGTGTTTTCTCGCAAAGACAGGGGGCGCAGGGCATCACAGCGGCGGGTTAACGAGGCGGTTGCACTTTCCCGGTGCCAAAGCGCATGAAATTTGGTGCAGAAAGCAACAAAAAGGTGGCCGTCCTTAGCTGATAAATATCAAAAATAATTCGATAATTTTTTTTAGCCGGCCGATTTTTGCCGGCGGGCGATTTCTGCCGGGTGGCAGACCTCATGGCCTGCAGAGACTTATCCACTATTCCTGTGGATAACCTTGTGCATTAGAGTTAGAGAACTTGCGGTAAGCTAGAGATTACGCGGCCTGCGGCTGAATTGGCGCGAAACCCATCTTTTGTTTAATTTCATTTAATATCAATTAGTTGAATAAAAGCAATGGCTGTAAGGAAAGTGTCACCTGCTGCCATAAAAGATTCATTACCCTGCTTGACAAATGTTAAATCCTAAATCTTTCTGGGGATAACCCCACTGACTGGCGGATTATTCCGCAAGGCGGCCTGTTTTTAGCCCAAAACGATGGGTCGCTCGCCGGTATGGCGTATAGACAATAATGCGATACTGGTTTTATATCCAGTGTTATTTATTGGCAAAAGCTGGCGTGGAGGGTAGAATTAAACACCTGCCGCATACGGCCAGGCGCGTCATCCTTCTTCAGGGCCAGAGATATGAGTAAAACGTTCACGCTGCATTCCGCATTCCGTCCCTCTGGCGATCAGCCAGAAGCTATTCGCCGCCTCGAAGAGGGGCTGGAAGATGGCCTGGCGCATCAAACGCTGCTGGGGGTAACCGGTTCAGGTAAAACCTTTACCATCGCTAACGTCATTGCCGACCTGCAGCGTCCGACGATGGTGCTGGCGCCGAACAAAACGCTGGCGGCCCAGCTGTACGGTGAGATGAAAGAGTTCTTCCCGGACAACGCGGTGGAATATTTCGTCTCCTACTACGACTACTATCAGCCTGAAGCCTATGTCCCGAGCTCGGACACCTTCATCGAGAAAGACGCCTCGGTGAACGAACATATCGAGCAGATGCGTTTGTCGGCGACCAAAGCGCTGCTGGAACGGCGTGATGTGGTGGTGGTGGCCTCGGTGTCGGCGATTTACGGCCTCGGCGATCCCGACCTCTATCTGAAAATGATGTTGCACCTGACGACCGGTATGCTGATTGACCAGCGGGCGATTTTGCGCCGTCTGGCGGAGCTGCAATACACCCGTAACGATCAGGCCTTCCAGCGCGGTACTTTCCGCGTGCGGGGGGAAGTCATCGACGTCTTCCCGGCTGAGTCTGACGATATCGCGCTGCGTATCGAGCTGTTCGATGAAGAAGTTGAGCGTCTGTCGCTCTTTGATCCGCTCACCGGGCAGGTGGAATCAACCATTCCGCGCTATACCATCTATCCGAAAACGCACTACGTTACGCCGCGCGAGCGGATCGTGCAGGCGATGGAAGAGATTAAAGTCGAACTCGCCGACAGGCGGAAGGTGCTGCTGGAGAACAACAAGCTGCTGGAAGAGCAGCGTCTGACCCAGCGTACTCAGTTCGACCTCGAAATGATGAACGAGCTCGGCTACTGCTCCGGTATCGAAAACTACTCGCGCTATCTTTCCGGGCGCGGGCCGGGCGAGCCGCCGCCGACGCTGTTTGACTACCTGCCGGCGGATGGGCTGCTGGTGATCGACGAATCCCACGTCACGATCCCACAAATCGGCGGGATGTACCGCGGCGACCGGGCGCGTAAAGAGACGTTGGTCGAGTACGGCTTCCGTCTGCCATCGGCGCTGGATAACCGCCCGATGAAGTTTGAAGAGTTTGAGGCTCTGGCGCCGCAGACGATTTACGTCTCGGCTACCCCCGGGCCCTATGAGCTGGATAAATCCGGCGATGAGGTGGTCGACCAGGTGGTGCGCCCGACCGGGCTGCTTGACCCGCTGATCGAGGTGCGCCCGGTGGCGACCCAGGTCGATGACCTGCTCTCGGAAATTCGCATCCGCGTCGCGATCAACGAGCGCGTGCTGGTCACCACCTTGACCAAAAGGATGGCGGAGGACTTAACCGAGTACCTTGAAGAGCACGGCGAGCGCGTGCGCTATCTGCACTCGGATATCGATACCGTTGAACGTATGGAGATTATCCGCGACCTGCGCCTTGGCGAGTTTGACGTGCTGGTGGGGATTAACCTGCTGCGTGAAGGGCTGGATATGCCGGAGGTGTCGCTGGTGGCGATTCTGGACGCCGACAAAGAAGGCTTCCTGCGTTCAGAACGTTCTCTGATTCAGACGATTGGCCGTGCGGCGCGTAACATCAACGGCAAAGCGATTCTTTACGGCGATAAGATCACCGCCTCGATGGCGAAAGCCATCAGTGAGACCGAGCGTCGTCGTGAGAAACAGCAGCGTTATAACGAAGAGCACGGTATCACCCCGCAGGGTCTGAATAAGAAAGTGGTCGATATTCTGCAGTTGGGCAGCAACCTGGCGAAAACCAAAGCGAAAGGGCGCGGTAAATCACGCTCGCCGGTTGAAGCGGATGCTCCGGCGGCACTGACGCCGAAGGCGCTGCAGCAGAGAATTCACGAGCTGGAAGCGCAGATGATGCAGCATGCGCAGAATCTGGAGTTTGAAGAGGCCGCGCAAATCCGTGACCAGCTGCACCAGCTTCGCGAGCTGTTTATCGCCGCATCGTAGCGGCAGGCCGCGGAGAGGCGGTTCCGGGGCGGCCAGCGCCGGGTGATGGCGGTAAGATTTTGCCTTATCGTTGCGTTTGATGGCAGGCTTAGAGCCTATCCCATTAGGGCTATTTTACTTGCCATTTTGACGCTGGGCAGTGCTCGAAATCCTCACGTACTACGTGTACGCTTCGGTTTCTCCGCGCTGTCCGTGGTCAAACTGCCTGCGACAATAACGGCTACTGATAGGCTCTTAATGTCTGCTTAATCTTGCCAGGCGACACTGTCCTCATTCTGCTGAGGATAGTGTTATGCAAAAATTAAACTTCCGTGAGTATCTCGGCGTTGCCTGCGCCTTTGTGGTGGTTGTCGCCTTTTTCCATCAATGGGTGCTGACTTTCTAACGCGAAGGTTTAGGAAACAGAATCCAGCCCCGGACTCCGGGGCCCGGCTGGCGGTTATGTAAAAAGAACTGCGCCTCGTGTAGCTGAACGATGCGGGTGACGATACTTAACCCGAGGCCAATTCCGCCATAGCGGCTGTCCATGCGGACAAAGGCTTTGCTTAATTCGCCGCTTTTCGCTTCATCAATCCCCGGCCCTTCATCTTCCACGGCCATCACCGGCGCCGAACCTGCCTGTATCGAGATCTTCACCGTCGACCCCGTCGGGCTATAGCGGTGCGCGTTCTCCACCAGATTGCGCAGCACCACGCGCAGCAGCGTGGCATCGCCGGAGACGATAACCTCTTCATCGGGACAGGAGAGCGCCAGCTTTTGCTGGCGCTGCTCCAGCATCGTTTCCAGCTCGTTCTGCAGCGGCTCGACCACATCCTCCAGCAGGGGCACGCGCTGATAGCTCCCGGCGGAAAATGACTGGCCGACGCGGGCAAGCTGTAGCAGCTGAGAGATACTGTTGGTCATCTGGTCCAGACGCTGGATCAGCGGCGTGACCTCGACGCTGTGCACTTTCGCCAGCAGCTCGAGATGCAGGCGGAGCCCGGCTAACGGCGTACGCAGCTCATGGGCGACGTCGGCGGTGAACAGACGCTCGCGATCGAGCGTCATATTCAGACGGGAAACCAGCTGATTAATGGCCGTCGTCACCGCCGTGACCTCCGGAACGGAGTCCGTCAGCGTAATTGGCTGCAGGTTATCCGGGGTTCGGCTTTCCAGCTCGCTTTGCAGATTCGACAGCGGGCGGGTGATTTTTTTCACCGCCAGCAGGCTGATATACAGCGCCAGGCCGATGATTAACAGGCTGGGTACCAGCAGGCTGGCCACCGCCTCGCGCACTTCGTGCTCGACGTGCTTTTGATTGTTATGCCCTTCTATGGCGCTCGCCACCAGCAGCTGTATCTGCTCTTTACTTTCATGCCATAGCCAGAAGACGCTGATCAGCTGACAGACCACCAGAATGGCGCCAATGGTCAACAACAGCCGGTGACGCATCGTCCATGTTTCACTTGCGAACAGAGCCATAGCGTTCTTCCGTTTCTGAGTTTTTCACCAGCATATAGCCAAACCCCCTGACGGTACGAATTCGGGCTTTGCCGACTTTTTCACGCAGGTTGTGGATATGCACCTCCAGGGTGTTGGTAGCCGGTTCATTATCCCAGCTATAGATATCGTTGTAGAGAATTTCCCGGTGCACCGGACTGCCCGCTTTCATCATCAGACGAGAGAGCAGGGCGTACTCTTTTGGCGTCAAATCCAGCGCCTCTTCGCCGAGCCAGACCTGGCGTCGGCTGATGTTCAGGCGCAGGTCGCCGACGGCCATTTCGTTATCCCCCTGATTGTTATGCCGGCGCAGCAGGGCGCGGATGCGGGCATTCAGCTCTTCCAGCGCGAAAGGTTTCACCAGATAGTCATCGGCGCCGGTATCAAGACCGCTGATGCGGTCTTCGAGAGTATCGCGGGCGGTGAGGATCAGCACCGGCTGGCTGAATTTCTCCCGGCGCATACGCGCCAGGAAGTGCAGCCCGTCCTCATCCGGCAGACCCAGATCTAAGACAATCAGGCTGTAGTGATTGCCGGCGAGGGACAGGGCGGCCTCGTGCGCGCTGGCGACGCCATCACAGACGTACCCTTCGCTTTGCATCGCCAGAATAAGTCCTTGTAACAGGAGTGCGTCGTCCTCAATGACTAAGATTTTCATCTGTCTGCCTCGCTTCTGCATGGCGTTAAAATATCGTCTGTTGCCCGGTACTGCTGGGTATTCACCCCGAATAGCCCGAGCAGAGTGGAGAACAAATTATCCTGCGAATAGGGCTCCGTTTTGGCACGCTGCTGCAGGCACCGGCTGGAAACGCCGTAGCGCTGCTGATAATCCGGCGACAGCCAGATCAGCATCGGGACGTGTTTTTGCGTCACGGGGGCGATTGACCACGGTAGCCCGTGCAAATAGACCCCATCCTCGCCCAGCGACTCGCCATGATCAGAGAGATAAACCAGGCTGGTGGTAAATTTATCCTGCTTTGACTGCAGTATTTTTATAGCTTTATCAACTATATAATCGACATACAGTAGCGTATTGTCGTAGGTATTCGTAAGCTGTTGCTGCGTACAGCTCTGGATTTCGTTGGTCTCGCAGGTCGGCGTGAACTTTTTGAATTCAGGCGGATAGCGGTTGTAGTAGGTCGGACCATGGCTACCGATAGTGTGCAGAACGATAATGCCGTCGTGCTGCAAATTATCGATGTAATGTTCCAGATTATGGAACAGGACCTCATCGTAGCATTCCCCTTCGATGCACTGTCCACTCAGGTGCAGATCGGTGACGTTCTGGTGCGGAACGCGATCGCAGGCCCCCTTACAGCCGCCGTCGTTTTCGTTCCACAGTACCTGAATACCGGCCCGTTGCAGAATATCCAGCACCCCTTCCTGATGGTGCGCCAGCTCTTCATCATAATGCGCGCGCGGCATGTTGGAGAACATGCAGGGTACCGATACCGCCGTCGCGGTACCGCAAGAGGTGGTATGGGCGAAGTAAATCACCCCATCTTGCTGCAACCGCGGGTTGGTATCGCGCTCGTAGCCGCCCAGGGAAAAGTTCTGCGCGCGCGACGTTTCGCCCAGCACCAGAATGGTCAGATTCTTGCGCGCGCCGCTACCCATTTCCGGCTTCTGTACGGCATCTTCGCCGATTTTCACCAGCGGCAGGTTGTCCATCTTGTTGTGCGCGTACCACGAGTTGATCGCCACGATGCTGTTCGACGGGCTGAGGGATTTCACCAGTTCTTTGTTATTGCGAAATACCGAAGCGTAATCTTTATAAAACAGCGCGGCGACCACAACGATCAGTAAAGCCGAGACGGCGATATTCAGCAGGCGCACGGCGACGTCGCGCCACAGGGTGCTGGGTCGGCTGATTTTTATCCACCAGGCTATGGCGACCATCAGGAAGCCGGAAAGTCCCAGCGTCAGCACCATTTTTCCGGACATCAGGGCAAAGCTTTCCGCCGGGGTGGTATCGAGGATATTGGTGATCATCGCGCGGTCGATGATCACCCCGAAGGTCCAGATAAAGTACTGCGCTGAGGCGCTAAGCAGAATAAACAGACTGATGACGATGCGGTCGAGCCTGAGGAACGAGGCCAGCGTAGTGAGGATGTTCATCACGCTGAAGGCCACCACCGGCATGCTGAGAAACACCAGCCAGTTATGCACGCCGTTGACCGGCAGCAGGGTGAACGCCTGGCGATAGAAGGCGAGATTCAGCAGCAGGCCGACATACAGCGCAAAAAGAAGCAGATAAACCGTGCGGCTCATGACCGGCCGACGTAAGGGAAATAGCGACATAGCAAAAATCCTGCGGAAAAGATGTTTGCCATGCTGCCACCGTTATTTTAAGACAACCTTAAGATTTTAAGGAACCCGCCGGATACGCGGCCGACGGCAAGAGATTAAGACTTAACCTAAGATCTGAATCGCCTTTTCCAGCGCGTTGCGTAACAGCATCCGGTCGTGGCGATAGGGGACATCGCTGGCATCCAACGGCGTCTGAACGATCGCCCGGTTTTCAAGACCGGTGATATCGGTTTTCGGCCCGATAACAACGGCGTCAATCACCCGCTTGCCGATATACTGCTCCATAATCCCGACCCGGTCCGCCAGCGTCAGATTGGCCGCCGGACTGTGCTCTTTACCGAGGTTATCGATAAATACCATGGCCGCCGGCGTTCGGCGCAGGGCCTGCGCCATCTCATCAAGCAGCAGTATCGGCAGCAGACTGGTGTAAAAACTGCCCGGGCCAATCAGGATGAGATCGGCTTCGGCGATCGCTTCCACCGCTTCACGGGTGGTGGGGACCGGCGGGGTGAGCATCAGCTCGCGCGGTACGCAGGGGAGCCGATCGATATTCACTTCGCCGTAAACTTCATGGCCTTCGTGGTCAAGTGCCATCAGATCCACCGGCTGTTCCGACATCGGGATCAGGAAAGCGTCCACTTTCAGCAGGTTTCTGATTAAATTTATCGCCTCTAACGGCCTGATGCTTAAGTGATCCAGCGCCTTTAACATCAGATTTCCGAGGTTATGGCCGGAAAGTTCACCATTACCGGCAAAACGGTACTCAAACATCGCCGATGCGATGCTGGGTTCGGCAATAAGTTGATTAATACAGTTGCGCATATCGCCCCAGGCTATGCCGCCCTCCGAGCGACGAATTCGCCCTGTAGAACCGCCGTTGTCGGTGGTGGTGACGATACCGGTCAGACGCGATCCAAGCGATGAGAGTGACGACATCACCCGGCCCAGACCGTGGCCTCCGCCGAGTGCCACAACGCGATCCAGGTCGACGAACGTACGAGTGCGCATACAGATTCCTTATCTCCAGTGAACGAGCTCACAGTAACCGATCTACCCCTAAAAGACGATGCCCGGATCCCGACAAAATGACCGATATCAATGCAAAAGGATGATTTTTAGCTATTCTGTAGCGAAAATGCACGATCGTGTCGATATATACCTGATTATATAACGAAATCGGACATGGCGGAACCGTCATTTCCGCGCTATCATCGGCATAAACCAGTTAACACTCTAGCCTCTGTGCCTGTGTCATAAGATATGGTGCTTTGGCCGTGACAGCCTCGCTTGTCACCAGGGCGTGGGAAGAAATGACCGCGTCTCCCGTACTTGGAAAGGTGTATATGGCCTCACAGCTTACCGATGCATTTGCGCGTAAGTTTTATTACTTGCGCCTGTCGATTACCGACGTGTGTAACTTTCGTTGCACCTACTGCCTGCCGGATGGTTACAAACCCGGCGCCGTCACGAACAAAGGCTTTCTCAGCGTTGATGAAGTGCGCCGCGTCACGCGGGCGTTTTCTGCCCTCGGGACCGAAAAGGTGCGCCTGACCGGCGGCGAGCCTTCGTTGCGCCGCGATTTCGCCGATATCATTGCCGCGGTAAGGGAAAACCGCGCGATCCGCCAGATTGCGGTCACCACCAACGGCTATCGCCTGGCGCGTGACGTCAAGCTCTGGCGCGATGCCGGGCTGACGGCGATCAACGTCAGCGTGGATAGTCTCGACGCCCGTCAGTTTCACGCCATCACCGGGCAGGATAAATTTCAGCAGGTGATGGACGGCATCGACGCCGCCTTCGCCGCGGGCTTTGCGAAGGTGAAGGTCAACACCGTGCTGATGCGCGATGTTAACCATCACCAGCTCGATACCTTCCTCGCGTGGATCAAACCGCGCCCGATTCAACTACGCTTTATCGAACTCATGGAGACCGGCGAGGGCAGCGAGCTGTTCCGCCGCCATCACATTTCCGGCATGGTGCTGCGCGATGAGCTGCTGCGCCGCGGGTGGATCCACCAGCTTCGCCAGCGCAGCGACGGCCCGGCTCAGGTCTTTTGCCACCCGGATTACTCCGGTGAAATTGGCTTAATCATGCCGTATGAGAAAGATTTCTGCGCCACCTGTAACCGGCTTCGCGTCTCGTCTGTCGGCAAACTGCATCTGTGTCTGTTTGGCGACGGCGGCGTGGCGCTGCGCGATCTGCTGGTCGAAGACCAGCAGCAGGCGGCGCTGGAGGCGCGTATTTCCGAAGCGTTAACCCATAAAAAACAAACCCACTTCCTGCACCAGGGCAACACCGGTATTACGCAAAATCTGTCGTATATCGGCGGATAATTTATTCTAAAGGAGCGATCAGATGAGTCAGGCTAGCGCTGAGTTTATCCCGACCCGGATAGCTATTCTTACCGTTTCCAGCCGGCGTGGCGAAGAGGATGACACCTCCGGCCACTGGCTGCGCGATGCGGCGCAGGAAGCGGGCCACCGCGTTGTCGATAAGGCGATTGTGCAAGAGAACCGTTATGCCATCCGCGCCCAGGTATCGGCGTGGATCGCCGGCGACGATGTACAGGTGGTGCTCATTACCGGCGGTACCGGGTTTACCGAGGGCGATCGGGCCCCGGAAGCGCTGCGTCCGCTGTTCGACCGCGAAGTGGAAGGCTTTGGCGAAGTGTTTCGCATGCTCTCCTTCGAGGAGATTGGCACCTCGACGCTGCAATCCCGGGCCATTGCCGGCGTGGCGAACCACACGCTGATTTTCGCCATGCCCGGTTCGACCAAAGCCTGTCGTACCGCGTGGGAGAATATCATTGCCCCGCAGCTCGATGCCCGCACGCGTCCGTGTAACTTTGTTCCCCATCTTAAGAAATAAGCTATGTCACAACTGACCCATATTAACGCCGCCGGCGAGGCGCACATGGTGGATGTCTCCGCCAAGGCGGAGACGGTGCGCGAAGCGCGCGCGGAAGCCTATGTTGCGATGCAGGCGGCGACGCTGGCGATGATTATCGACGGCAGTCACCACAAAGGCGATGTTTTCGCCACTGCCCGTATCGCCGGCATTCAGGCGGCAAAACGCACCTGGGAACTGATCCCGCTGTGTCATCCGCTGATGCTGAGCAAAGTCGAGGTCAATCTGCAGGCCCAGCCGGAACATAACCGGGTACGGATCGAGTCGCTGTGCCGTCTGACCGGGAAAACCGGCGTCGAGATGGAAGCGCTGACCGCCGCCTCCGTGGCGGCGCTAACGATTTACGATATGTGCAAAGCGGTGCAAAAAGATATGGTGATTGGCCCGGTGCGTCTGCTGGCGAAAAGCGGCGGCAAATCCGGTGACTTCAACGCGGATGAGACTCATGATTAAGGTTCTGTTTTTTGCTCAGGTGCGCGAACTGGTCGGCACCGACGCCCTGACCCTTGAGGCGGGCGATCTGGCGACGGTGGAAGCCGTGCGTCGCCAGCTTATCACCCGCGGCGATCGCTGGGCGCTGGCGCTGGAAGAGGGCAAACTGCTGGCGGCGGTAAACCAGACGCTGACCCCCTTTGACCATCCGGTCGTCGCCGGTGATGAAATCGCCTTCTTTCCACCGGTTACGGGAGGCTGAGATGACGGACACTCGCATTGTCGTCAGTCATGAGCGTTTTTGCGTGGGCGACGAGTATCCGTGGCTGGCCGAACGTGATGAAGACGGGGCGGTGGTGACCTTTACCGGTAAAGTGCGTAACCACAATCTTGGCGATAGCGTGAAGGCGCTGACGCTGGAGCACTATCCGGGGATGACGGAAAAGTCGCTGGCGGAAATCGTCGACCTGGCGCGCGAACGCTGGGCATTGGGGCGGGTGACGCTGATTCACCGTATCGGCGAAATGTGGCCAGGCGAAGAGATTGTCTTCGTTGGCGTCACCAGCGCGCACCGCAGCAGCGCCTTTGCGGCCGGGGAATTCATTATGGATTACCTGAAAACCCGCGCGCCGTTCTGGAAGCGCGAAGCGACGGCGGAAGGCGAGCGCTGGGTGGATGCGCGCGATAGCGATCGCCAGGCGGCAGAGCGCTGGTAGTGTGGTACGCTTAGTAAGAGAAAACTTGTTAATCAGGAGATAGTCATGGACAGATTCCCTCGTTCAGATTCCATTGTTCAGGTCCGCGGCGGTTTGCAGACGTATATGGCCCAGGTCTACGGCTGGATGACGGTCGGGCTGCTGCTGACGGCGTTTATTGCCTGGTTTGCCGCCAATACGCCGGCGGTGATGATGTTTGTCTTTTCCAGCAAAATAACCTTTTTCGGCTTGATTATTGCCCAACTGGCGCTGGTATTTGTGCTCTCCGGGATGGTACAACGCCTGAGCGCGGGGATGGCGACCACCCTCTTTATGCTCTATTCGGCGCTGACCGGGCTGACGCTATCCAGTATCTTCATCGCCTACACCTATTCGTCGATTGCCAGCACCTTTGTGGTCAGCGGCGGGATGTTTGGCGCGATGAGCCTCTATGGCTATACCACCAAACGCGATCTCAGCGGCTTTGGTAATATGCTGTTTATGGCGTTGATTGGTATCGTGCTGGCCTCGTTGGTCAACTTCTGGCTGAAGAGCGAAGCGTTGATGTGGGCGGTCACCTACATCGGTGTGGTGGTGTTTGTCGGCCTGACCGCCTATGACACCCAGAAGCTGAAAAACATCGGCGAGCAGATCGATACCCGCGACGGCTCAACGCTGCGTAAATACGCCATTCTTGGCGCGCTGACGCTGTATCTGGACTTTATCAACCTGTTCCTGATGCTGCTGCGTATTTTCGGCAACCGCCGTTAAAACCTCCGGCCCGGGCAGCGGCGGCAACGCCTTGCCCGGGTAACCGTCGTCTCTTCCCGTCACTTATCCATCCGCCAGCTTGCGCTGATTTTTCGCCCGTAACTTCTTCGCCTGACTCTCCAGCAGCAGATAGCCGACGGTGGCGATAAGCAGCGGCAGGAAATAATAGAGCACGCGATACGCCAGAAGGGCGGCAATAATCGCCCCGCGGGCGATCTGCTGATCGCTGAGCATCGCGATAAATACCGCCTCCAGCACGCCGATCCCGGCGGGAATATGCACAATAACCCCGGCAATACTGCTGACCAGCAGCACCCCCAGCACCAGGAAGTAATCGACCTGCTGCGCCATCAGGAGCCAGATAATCGCCGCCATCACCAGCCAGTTTACGACGGAAAGCGTCATCTGCAGCAGCGCGAATCGCCATGAGGGCAGGACCAGCCGCTGACCTTTAATGGTCATATGCCGCCGGGTGGCAAACGCACAGGCCCACAGATAGAGCGCGGCGGCGGCCAGCAGCACGATGCCAATCACCCGCAGCGTGCCCTGGCTGATGTACCAGTGCGCCGGGAGCTGCACCAGACTGGCGGTAAAAATCAATCCGCCCAGCAGAATGTATCCCAGCCAGTTGGTGGTGATGCTCAGGGAGAAAATGCGGGTAATGGTGCCGCCGCTGAGGCCAAGGCGGGAATAGAGCCGGTAGCGCATGCCGATGCCGCCGATCCAGGTACTGAGGGTCAGATTAAAGGCATAACAGATAAACGACACCAGGATCACCTGCCGCTTCGCCAGCTGATGCCCGCAATACGCCCGGCCCAGCAGATCGTAGCAGCCATAAATCAGATAGCTCACGATGGTCAATCCGACGGCGCCGAGCAGCGCGAGGCGGTTGTAGTGGCGGATAACCTTCCATACCTCCTGCCAGTCGACTTTTTGCGCGTAGACCACCAGTAAAACCGTGACGGCGATAAAAAATATCGCGGTGAGGATCTTTTTGACCATCCGCCAGCGAGGATGTGATTTCGCCATCAGGGTTTCACCTCCTGATTTTGCGCATCCAGCTGATCCTGGGTTTCAATTTCCGGCTGTACCGGCGGGCTGACCCGTGACAGATGCGGCGTGTGGGCCGGCAGCCAGCCGACCCATGCCGGGAAGTGGCGCAGGAAGTGGAAGGCCAGCACGCTTTTACCCAGGTTCCACCAGCTGCGTTTTGGCAGCATCGATTTATCCACCTGTTTACAGTCCCGGGTGATTAAGCCGTTGAGGTTGTCGCGCAGGGTCTGGTTGAACTCGCGGTCGTGGATGATCAGGTTGGCCTCCAGGTTTAATGAGAGGCTGAGCGGGTCGAGGTTACTGGATCCGACGGTGGCCCAGTGATCGTCTGCGAGGGCGACTTTGCCATGCAGCGGGCGGCGGCGATACTCAAATATCTGCACCCCTCCTTTGACCAGGTAGTGATACAGCAGGCGGGCGCCGACTTTGACGATGGGGATATCGGGCTCGCCTTGCACAATCAGCTTGACCCGTACCCCGCGTCGGGCGGCGTTGCGCATGGCGTGCAGCATCCGATAGCCAGGGAAAAAGTAGGCGTTGGCGATAATCACCTCGCGGCGCGCGTTGGCCAGCATCTTCAGATGGTGGCGCTCAATGTCGTCGCGATGATCGTGATTATCCCGCCAGATAAACAGCGCCTGCGCTTCACCGGGGCTGTGATTAACCTCCGGTCGGTGGCGACGGCGGGGCCACATACGCCGCGTCGTTTCGCTGGCAGGGAGATTTTCCAGCTCAAATCGCAGAATATCCAGCACCACCGGTCCCTCAACCTGCACGGCATAATCCTGTTTTGCCTCCGGGCCGTAGCTGGTCATGTGTTCGGCAGAGTAATTAATCCCGCCGACGAACGCCGTCGTATCATCGATCACCACGATCTTGCGGTGCATGCGGCGAAAGAGGTTGGTGCGCATGCCAAACAGCCGCGGACGCGGATCGTAGTAGCGGAAGATCACCCCAGCAGCGCTCAGCTGGTGCACGAAACGATCGCTCAGGTCGGGGGAGCCGTAGCCGTCGAGCAGGACTTCGACCTGGATCCCTCGCCGCGCCGCCTTTAGCAGCACCGCATGAAGCTGCCAGCCGACCTCGTCCTCAAACCAGATAAAGGTTTCGAGAATCACTTTGTGCTGCGCGCGCGCAATGGCCGCAAACAGGGCCGGATAATAGTTATCGCCGTTCTCCAGCAGCTGGATCCGGTTTCCTTCCTGCCAGCGACATTTCATAGATGAATCTCCACGCTCAGCGGCGCATGATCCGACAGGTGACGCCATCGATGAAGCTCCAGCGCCGCCGGCTGGCTGGCATGCGCATTTTTCACATAGATACGGTCAAGGCGCAGCAGCGGAAAACGCGCCGGGAAGGTGCGCGCCGGGCGGCCGTATGCGCGGGTGAAGATCTCCTCCAGACCGGCCTGCGCCTTCAGCGGCCGGTTGGCCTGCTGCCGCCAGTCGTTAAAATCACCGGCCACCACCACTGGCTCTCCGGCGGGCAGGTCGTTGACCCGTTCGGCGAGCATCGCCAGCTGGGCCGTTCGCTGCTGCGAACTCAGCCCCAGATGAACACAAAACAGGTGCAGGGTTACGTCGCTTTCCGGCGGCACAATCCGGCAGTAGAGCAGGCCGCGCTTCTCGCTCTCGCCCACGGAAATGTCGAGATTTTCGTAATATTGAATGGGAAAGCGCGAGAGCACGGCGTTGCCGTGGTGCCCCTCCGGGTAGACCGCGTTGCGCCCGTAGGCGTATTCGCTCCACATCGTATCGGCCAGAAACTCATAATGAGTGCTGTCCGGCCAGTTTTCGACATGCAGAGGATGAATTTCATGCGCGCCCATGACCTCCTGCAGACAAACAATGTCGGCGCTGACGCTGCGTACCGCATCACGCAGTTCCGGCAGAATGAAGCGTCGGTTAAACGTCGTAAAGCCTTTATGGGTGTTAATTGTCAGCACGTTTAACGAAAATCGCGGCATTTGTTCAGCCATATTTCTCCAGTCAATGTCACTTTCCTGAATGAAATAGTGTAGTAGGTGTCACAAAAAGATGCGGTGATACGGAATTTTCCGTAAAGTGCGGTACTCTGAGTTACAGATAAAGATCCTTCAGGAGAGAAGCCATGAAGTGGCAACAACGTGTACGCGTCGCAACTGGCCTCAGTTGCTGGCAGATTATGTTGCATCTACTGGTCGTGGCAGTACTGGTGATGGGTTGGATGAGCGGCGCGCTGGTACGCGTCGGATTAGGGTTATGCGTGCTGTATGGCGTCACCTTACTGTCGATGCTGTTTTTACAGCGTCACCATGAAGAGCGCTGGCGTGATGTCGGGGACTTCCTTGAGGAGCTCACCACCACCTGGTACTTTGGCGTGGCGGTTATCGTGCTGTGGCTGCTTTCGCGCGTGCTGCACAATAACCTGCTGCTGGCCGTTGCCGGGCTGGTGATTCTGGCAGGCCCGGCGGTGGTGTCCTTGCTGGCGAAAGATAAGAACCGCTACTCTAAGTTCGGACTGCATCAAGGCGGCAGCGCCGCGAATCCCCCGAAGCATAGATAATAGCTATGTGAGCGGGTGAGCGAGGAAGCCAACGCAGAGGCAGCCCGCACGATGACGGTTATCCCCTAAAGCGTTTGGCTTGCATCAAGGCGGCAACGCAGCGAATCTCCGGGAGCATAGAGAGCTATGTGACCGGGGTGAGCGAGGAAGCCAACGCAGAGGCAGCCCGAACGATGACGGGGATCAGGCAATCTTTCTGCGAAACATCGCATACGCCGCTGAGCCCGTCGTGGCCGCTATGACCAGTAGCGGCCACAAACTCCCCCACACAATTTCCAGACTCGCATCCTTTAAATAAATCTGCTTGGTGATATCGGTAAAGTGGCGAATCGGATTTATCCATGTCACCTCCTGCAACCACTGCGGCATGTTCTCAACCGGCGAGACGTAGCCGGAGAGCAGAATCGCCGGCATCATAAAGACGAAGACGCCGATAAAGGCCTGCTGCTGGGTGGAGCACAGGGAGGAAATCAGCAGTCCGAACCCCACCAGCGACAGCCCGTAAATCACCATCGTCAAGTAAAACAGCAGCAGCGAGCCGGCGAAAGGGATCTGATACGCCCAGATCCCGATGGCCAGCACGATGCTCGCCTGCAGAGTGGCGACAATCAGCGCCGGTATCGCCTTGCCGACGAAAATTTGCCAGGTCGCCAGCGGCGACACCAGCAGCTGATCGAGAGTGCCCTGCTCACGCTCGCGGGCCACCGACAGCGAGGTGACGATCATCACGCCGATGGTGGTGATCATGGCGATCAGCGACGGTACCACGAACCACTTATAGTCGAGGTTGGGGTTATACCAGTTGCGCACCACCAGTTCGCTGTTATTGGGCTGCGCTTTCCCTGCGAGCAGCTCCTGCTGATAGTTTTTGACGATCTGCTGGAGATAATTGGCGGCGATTTGCGCGCTATTGGAGTTGCGACCATCCAGCAGCAGTTGCAGCGGCGCGGTTTGCCCATGATCGAGATGGCGCGAGAAATCCGCCGGGAAGCGGACCAACAGCAGCGCTTTTTGTTCATCAATGGTCGGGCGAATCTCCTGCGGGCTTTTGAGGATCAGAATGTGGGTAAAGGCTTTGGCGCGGGCAAAACGCTGGGTCAGTTCCACCGCGTGGCGGCCGTTGTCTTCGTTGTAAATGGCGATGGTGGCGTTGGTCACTTCCAGGGTGGCGGCGAAGGGAAACAGCAGCACCTGAATCAGCACCGGCATAATCAAAATGGCGCGGGTTTGCGGCTCGCGCAGCAGCGATTGCAGTTCTTTGCGAATCAACGTCCATAAGCGATGGAACATCTTGGTCTCTCTCAGCATGGCCCGCCGCTCCCCGTCGTGCGCATCCGGGTGAGCCGCCCGCGGGCGCGTTAATCCAGGCGACGTTTGGTTTTCAGCCACGTCAGGCCGATAAACATCACCGCCGAAGCGATTAAAAACAGCACGTTCACCAGCAGTACCACTGGTATATTGCCGGCCAGAAACAGGCTTTGCAGGGTGCTGACGAAATAGCGCGCCGGGATCACGTAGGTCACCGCGCGGATCACCGCCGGCATACTGTCGATCTGAAAAATAAACCCGGAGAGCATAATCGACGGCAGAAAAGCGGCGTTCAGCGCGACCTGCGCGGCGTTAAACTGGTTGCGGGTGATGGTTGAAATTAACAACCCCATCCCCAGGGTGCTGAGTAAAAACAGGCTGGTGATAAAGAACAGAATCAGCAGCGAACCGCGAAACGGCACGCCGAGAATAAAGACTGCCACCAGCATGCACAGCAGCATTGCCAGCATGCCGAGAAAATAGTAGGGGATCAGCTTACACAGCAGTAGCTCAACGCGGGTAATTTCCGTCGACAGCAGCGCCTCCATGGTACCGCGCTCCCACTCGCGGGCGACCACCAGCGAGGTGAGGATCGCGCCGACCACGGTCATAATGATGGTAATGGCGCCGGGGATAATAAAATGCTGGCTGATGGCCGCCGGGTTGAACCAGTAGCGCATCTGCACGTCAATCAGCGGCTCGAAGGTTTCACCGCGGTCCTCCGCGCGCTGCTGCTGCCAGATTTGCCAGATCCCCTCCACGTAGCCCTGGGCAAAGTTGGCGGTGTTAGGCTCGCTGCCGTCGGTAATCAGCTGCAGCGGGGCGCTATCCCCGGGGCGCGCCATCTTCTGGTCAAAATCCACCGGGATCACCACCAGCGCGCGAATGCGCCCGGCCTGCATCATCTGAATCAGCTGCTGGCGATTATCGCTGAGGGTGGCGTCAATATAGGGGGAGCCGGTCATCGCGTGGACGAAATCCAGCGCCTCTTCACTGTGTTGTTCCAGCAGGACGCCGACCCGCAGCTTGCTGGAGTCGAGGTTGATCCCGTAGCCGAAGATGAACAGCAGCAGCAGCGGGATTACGACCGCAATCAGCCAGCTGCTGGGATCGCGGACGATCTGCCGCGTCTCTTTGACGCACAGGGCGCGTACGCGCCGCCATGACAGCAGTTTAGCGCTCACCGGCATTCTCCTTATCCCAGTCGTGAATCAGGGTGATAAACGCCTGTTCCATGGTGGGATCGGGCTGTTCATCGTTTGCCGCCAGCGCTTTCAGGGCATCCGGGGTGCCGCTGGCGATAAGCTTACCGTGATAAACCAGACCAATGCGGTCGCAATATTCCGCCTCATCCATAAAGTGGGTCGTCACCATCACCGTTACCCCTTTATCCACCATACTATTGATATGCAGCCAGAACTCGCGGCGGGTGAGGGGGTCAACGCCGGAGGTCGGCTCATCGAGAAACAGAATATCCGGCTCGTGCATCAGCGAGCAGGCCAGCGCCAGGCGCTGTTTGTAACCCAGCGGCAGCTCATCGGCGGCATGGCCGGCGATGTTTTTCAGGCCAAACGCCTCGCTCATGCGGGCGATCTTTTCGTTTTGCTCCCGGCCACGCAAACCGTAAACGCCGGAGAAGAAACGCAGGTTTTGCTCCACGCTAAGGTTGCCGTACAGCGAAAACTTCTGCGCCATATAGCCAAGATGCTGGCGCGCTTTGCCGGAGCTGATTTTCAGGTCCATCCCCAGCACCAGCGCTTTGCCGGAGGTGGGGACCAGCAGGCCGCACATCATTTTAAAGGTCGTGGATTTACCGGCGCCGTTAGGGCCCAGCAGGCCAAAAATCTCGCCTCGCCTGACCTGGAAGTCCACGTGGTCGGTGGCGGCGAAGTCGCCGAACTTTTTGCTCAGGCTTTGCGCTTCAATGACCGTTTCATCGCCGCTCCCCTCGACGCGATGAATAATCTCGCCCAGCGGCGATTCGGCGGTCGCGGCGCCGCCCAGCAGATCGATAAACGCGTCCTCAAAGCGCGGGGCGGTTTCGGCCACCTCCAGCGGCGGCAGGCCGCTATTGTGCTGCACCTCCGCCATGCTGGCCTCTTTTTTCAGGATCAGACGTACCGATTTGCCCTGAATGACGCCGTCGCTAATCTGCGGCAGTTTCAGCGCCCGCTGCAGGAGGCGACGGTTATTCTCCTCGCGACTGGAAACCAGGAAGCTGCGCCCGGCCATCGTTTGGGTCAACGCCTTTGGCTCCCCCTGATACAGCAGTTGGCCTTCGTTCATCAGCAGCACATCGCGGCACTGTTCCGCTTCATCAAGGTAGGAGGTGCTCCAGAGGATCAGCATCCCGTCGCCCGCCAGTTCATGCACCATTTGCCACAGCTCGCGCCGGGAGATCGGATCGACGCCGACGCCGGGCTCATCAAGCAGCAGGACTTTCGGTTCGCCCACCAGGGTACAGGCGAGCCCCAGCTTCTGCTTCATCCCGCCGGAAAGCTTACCCGCCAGGCGGCCGGTAAAGGGGCCTAGAGAGGTGAACTCCAGCAGGCGGGCGAAGGTTTTTTTCCGCGCCTCGCCGGTGACGCTGCGCAGGTCGGCATACAGGGTGAGGTTTTCCATGACCGTCAGATCTTCATACAGCCCGAATTTCTGCGGCATATAGCCGAGCACCGCGTGCAGGGCGCTATCGTTGGCGATCGGATCGAGGCCGATAACGCTGGCGGTGCCGCCATCGGCCTTCAGCAGCCCGGCGAGCATGCGCATCAAGGTGGTTTTTCCGGCTCCGTCGGGGCCCACCAGCCCGGTGACATAGCCCGAGCGGATAGTGCAGGTGAGCGGCGCCACGGCCGGGCGGTCCATCCCGGCGAAGCGGCGGGTCAGCCCGTCGAGCGTGATGAGGTCCTCATTCATGTCCGTTCCCGCGGCTAAAGGTGACGGTCACCGGCATCCCCTGACGCAGCGCGTCGTCCGCATCGTTAACGACAATGCGCAGGCGGTAGACCAGGTCGGTACGTAAATCGGGGGTTTCAACGGTCTTCGGCGTAAATTCAGCGCTCGGGGAGACGAAGCCGATTTTGCCGTGATAGGGCTGATTCGGGCGGCTATCGGTGTACAGCAGGACTTCACGTCCCGGTGCCGCCTGGCCGAGATTTTTTTCGTCAATGTAGGCGCGGACCCATACCGGATGGGTGAGCGATAGCGTCATCACCGTGCCGCCGGCGCTGAGCATGCTGCCGGGCTCAACGGCGCGGGTCATCAGAGTACCGTCGGCGGGGGCGATCAGCGTGGTATCGTGCAGATCGAGCTGCGCCTGCGCCAGGGCGGCCTGCGCCTGCTCAAGGCTGGCTTTGGCCTGGGCGATTTCCTGCGGCCGGTTGCCGGCGCGATACTGACGCAGTTTATCCTGGGCTGATTTCAGCGTCGCCTGGGCCTGATCGCGGGAAGAGCGGGCGTTTTCGAGATCGTTAAGCGAAATGGCGCTGTTCTGGCGCAGCCCAAGCTGGCGCTGGTAGAAGTTCTGCGCGTAATCGTAGGCGGCCTGCGCCTGTTTGACGGCGGCGGCGGCCTGAGCGATCTCTTCCGCCCGGTAGCCGGCCATCATCAGGTCATACTGCGCCTGCGCGGTGGAAACATTGGCTTGCGCCTGCTGCAGGGCGTTCTCGTAGGGGGCGCGATCCAACTGGCCCAGGGTCTGCCCGGCCTGAATGGCATCGCCCTCATCGACGTTTAACGCCGCCAGGCGGCCGCCTACGCGGAAGCTCATATTGACGGTACGAATATCGACGTTGCCATACAGGGTCAGCTCCCTCTGTTGGCTGTTTTGATACCACCACCAGCCGCCGCCGACGGCGGCAATCAGCAGCAGCGCTAACAGGACGATGATGACGGGTTTTTTCATGATCCCAAACTCCTTTGCGATAACCCTTGCAGAACGAAATCGATATGGCAGGCGATAACCTGATAAATTTGCTCGGTTTTCTCTTCGTCGAACTGCGCCCAGCCGGTACGCAGCAAAATAGTTTCTCGCCCAAGGCGGAAAGCCAGAATCTCGCCCAGCAGCGCATGCGTGTGCAGAATCATCTGCGTGTCATCGGCATCAAGGCCGGTAAACGCGGCGATTAAACGGGTCAGATAGCGGTGCAGCGGCGCGATGACCTGGTCGTGGATTAACTGGTACGCCGCGGTGGGAGACAGCTGCTCGCGAGAGATGAATTTACTCAGATTGACCGTATCATCCTGGGTCAGCAGCAAAATCATATTCTGGCAGGCGCGCAGAATCAGCGTGCGAATCGCCGACTTGTCCAGCGTCGGCGCGGCAAGGAGCGTTTCCGCCGCCTCGGCATGCGGGCGAAAATTGTGGCTGATAAAATCGGCAATCCACTGCGCGCAGGCGAGATACAGGTCGTCCTTCGAGCCGAAATAGTAGGGGATGGCGGCGATATTTTGCCCGGCCTGGGCGGCAATATCCCGGGTGGTGGCATGCAGTCCATATTCGCCAAACTGGGCGATGGCTGCGGCAATCAGCTGACTTTTGGCTTGTTCGCCTTTGGTGGTGACCGGGGAGGTATTCATCGCGCGCACCAAAAAATTAATCAATCGATTGATTAATAGTATGTCCGGTTCGCGAAACTGTCCACCGTGGCTGATACTCTATTCAGCCTGCGTGCCCACCGGCTGGTGTCGCCGGGCGGACGAGGATTATGCGGCGGAAAAACCCCGCAGGGATATTTTATGCGCTATGTCACAAAACCTGCTAGACTGCGCCCCTTCATGGCATTGTGGTTTTTGCCATCTCTTTCGCAATAATCTCCCCGAAAACTACGCCTGTAACGGGCCGGGGCGGTTTGGAGTTGTTATGTCTTTTGATTCCCTTGGCCTGAATTCTGAAATCCTGCGCGCGGTCGCCGAGCAGGGTTACCTTGAGCCAACCCCAATTCAGCAGCAGGCGATCCCTGCGGTGTTGCAGGGACGCGATCTGATGGCCAGCGCCCAGACCGGCACCGGCAAAACGGCAGGCTTTACGCTGCCGCTACTGCAGCATCTGATTCAGCAAGAACCGCATGCCAAAGGCCGTCGCCCGGTGCGCGCGCTGATCCTCACGCCAACCCGTGAGCTGGCGGCGCAGATCGGCGAAAACGTCCGGGATTACAGCAAGTACCTGAATATTCGCTCTCTGGTGGTCTTCGGCGGCGTCAGCATTAACCCGCAGATGATGAAGCTGCGCAGCGGCGTCGATATCCTGGTGGCGACCCCCGGGCGTCTGCTGGATCTCGAACATCAGAACGCGGTCAGCCTGGATAAAGTGGAAATCCTGGTGCTGGATGAAGCCGACCGTATGCTGGACATGGGCTTTATCCATGATATTCGCCGCGTGCTGGCGAAGCTCCCGGCGAAACGCCAGAACCTGCTGTTCTCTGCGACCTTCTCCGACGAGATTAAGTCGCTGGCGGAAAAGCTGCTGCATAATCCGCTGGAAATCGAAGTGGCGCGCCGTAACACCGCTTCCGAGCAGATAACGCAGCACGTCCATTTCGTTGATAAGAAACGCAAGCGTGAACTGCTGTCGCAGATGATTGGTGAAGGCAACTGGCAGCAGGTGCTGGTCTTTACCCGCACCAAACACGGCGCCAACCATCTGGCAGAACAGCTGAATAAAGACGGTATTCGCAGCGCGGCGATTCACGGCAACAAGAGCCAGGGGGCGCGTACCCGGGCATTAGCTGATTTTAAATCCGGCGGCATTCGCGTGCTGGTGGCCACCGATATCGCCGCCCGCGGCCTGGATATCGAAGAGCTGCCGCACGTGGTGAACTATGAGCTGCCGAACGTTCCGGAAGATTATGTGCACCGTATCGGCCGTACCGGCCGCGCCGCCGCCACCGGCGAGGCGCTGTCGCTGGTCTGCGTCGATGAACATAAACTGCTGCACGATATTGAACGTCTGCTGAAAAAAGAGATTCCGCGGATTGCGGTTGCCGGCTATGAACCGGATCCGTCGATCCGGGCGGAACCGATTCAGAACGGTCGTCAGCAGCGCAGCGGCGGCGGCCGTGGTCAGGGGCAAGGCCGCGGTGGCCAGGGCCAGGGGCGTAACGCTCAGGGCCAGGGGCGCAGCCAGCAGTCCGCGCCGCGCCGTACCGACGGTGAAGCGCCGAAGGCCGGGGCTAAACCTTCACGTCGTACCGGCGAGGCGAAACCGGCCGGCGAGCAGCAGCGCCGCCGTCGTCCGCGTAAACCGGCGGCGGGCGAATAACCGTCGTACCTCGCTCGCGCGATCCGGGCAATCTCCTGCCCGGATCGCGCGAGGCCGCAGCATCGCCCGGATAAGGCCTTTATCCCGCCACCCGGGCTTCTTCTTTTACTTACGCCACGCCTGCTGGCATCGCGATTTTCCGCCAGACACCGAGCCGCATTCCACTTTCCGCAGAAAGAAACTCCTCCTGTCAGGCAAAAAGTGTCACAATAGTGGCTGTTTATACAGTATTCAGGTTTTCTCATGGCTTTGACCGCTGCGCTAAAAGCGCAAATCGCCGCCTGGTATAAGGCGCTTCAGGAACAGATTCCGGACTTTATTCCCCGTCCTCCGCAACGGCAGATGATTGCTGACGTGGCGAAAACGCTCGCCGGAGAAGAGGGCCGCCACCTGGCCATTGAGGCTCCTACCGGCGTCGGGAAAACCCTGTCGTATCTGATTCCCGGCATCGCCATCGCCCGTGAAGAACAGAAAACGCTGGTGGTGAGTACCGCCAACGTCGCGCTGCAGGATCAGATCTACAGTAAAGATTTACCGCTGCTGCGCAAAATCATTCCCGATCTGCGTTTTACCGCCGCCTTTGGCCGCGGGCGCTACGTCTGCCCGCGCAATCTGGCCGCGCTAGCCAGCACCGAGCCGACGCAGCAGGATCTGCTGGCGTTTCTCGATGACGATCTGACGCCGAATAATCAGGCCGAGCAGAAGCTGTGTGCCACCCTGAAGACCGATCTCGATAGCTACCGCTGGGATGGCCTGCGCGATCACACCGATAAACCTGTTGATGACGGGCTGTGGAGCCGCCTGAGCACCGACAAAGCCAGCTGCCTGAACCGTAACTGCCACTATTACCGCGAATGTCCGTTCTTCGTTGCCCGGCGAGAAATTCAGGAAGCGGAAGTGGTGGTGGCGAACCATGCACTGGTCATGGCGGCAATGGAGAGCGAAGCCGTGCTGCCGGAGCCGAAAAATCTGCTGCTGGTTCTGGATGAAGGTCACCACCTGCCGGATGTCGCCCGCGATGCGCTGGAGATGAGCGCGGAAATTACCGCCTCCTGGTATCGGCTGCAGCTGGATCTGTTCAGCAAGCTGGTGGCGACCTGCATGGAGCAGTTTCGGCCTAAAACCACGCCGCCGCTGGCGAACCCCGAGCGCCTCACCAGCCATTGTGAAGAGCTGTATGAGCTGATCGCCACGCTGAATAATATTCTCAATCTGTATCTGCCCGCCGGCCAGCAGGCCGAGCACCGTTTTCCGATGGGGGAACTGCCGCAGGAGGTGATGGCGATCTGCCAGCGGTTGGCGAAACTCACTGAAATGCTGCGCGGGCTGGCGGAGCTGTTTCTTAACGATCTCGGCGAAAAGACCGGCAGTCATGATGTGGTGCGTTTACACCGGGTGCTGCTGCAAATGAACCGGGCGCTCGGCATGTTCGAAAGCCAGAGTAAGCTGTGGCGGCTGGCGTCGCTGGCGCAATCTTCCGGGGCGCCGGTCACCAAGTGGGTCACCCGCGAGCTGCGCGACGGCCAGGCGCATATCGGGTTTCACTGCGTCGGGATCCGCGTCAGCGACCAGCTGGAAAGATTGCTGTGGCGAAGCGTACCGCATATTGTCGTCACCTCTGCCACCCTGCGTTCGCTAAACAGCTTTGCCCGCCTGCAGGAGATGAGCGGGCTGAAAGAAAAGGCCGGCGATCGCTTTGTGGCGCTGGATTCCCCCTTCAACCACGTCGAGCAGGGCAAAATTGTGATCCCGCAGATGCGCTACGAGCCGCTCATCGATAACGAAGAGCAGCATATTGCGGAAATGGCGGCCTACTTCCGCGGGCAGGTTGAGAGCAAAAAGCATCTGGGGATGCTGGTGCTGTTCGCCAGCGGCCGGGCGATGCAGCGTTTTCTGCAACATGTCACCGACCTGCGTCTGCTGCTGCTGGTGCAGGGGGATAAGCCGCGTTACCGGCTGGTAGAGCTGCACCGCAAACGGGTGCAGGACGGCGAACGCAGCGTCCTGGTGGGGCTACAGTCGTTTGCCGAAGGGCTGGATTTAAAAGGCGAACTGTTAAGCCAGGTGCACATTCATAAAATTGCTTTCCCGCCCATCGACAGCCCGGTGGTGATTACCGAAGGCGAATGGTTGAAAAGCCTGAACCGCTATCCGTTCGAAGTGCAAAGCCTGCCGAGCGCCTCTTTCAACCTGATCCAGCAGGTCGGGCGCCTGATCCGCAGCCATAGCTGCTGGGGCGAAGTGGTGATTTACGACAAGCGTTTGTTGACCAAAAATTATGGCCAGCGTCTACTGAACGCACTGCCCGTTTTTCCGATAGAGCAGCCGGGCGTCCCTGAGGTTATAGTAAAAAGCAAAGCAAAACAGACGCGCCGCAGGCGTCGTTAATGGTGCAGTGTCGACGATGTGAGCAGCTTAGAAGGAGTCTTCAATGGACTACAGCAAGATCATTAAAGAAGTCGGGCGGGGCAAAAATCACGCTCGCGACCTGGATGTGGAAACGGCCCGCGCGCTTTATACGCGGATGCTCGATGGCGAGGTCGCCGAGCTGGAACTGGGTGGGATTTTAATTGCTCTGCGCATCAAAGGCGAAGGCGAAGCGGAAATGAAAGGCTTTTATGAGGCCATGCAGCAGCAAACGTTGCGCCTGACGCCGCCTGTGGCCCGGCCGATGCCGGTGGTGATCCCCAGCTATAACGGCGCGCGTAAGCAGGCTAACCTGACGCCGCTGCTCGCCGTCCTGCTGCATAAACTCGGCTTTCCGGTGGTGGTGCATGGCGTCAGCCACGATCCCACCCGGGTGCTGACGGAGACGATTTTTGAGCTGATGGGGATCCCGGCGACCCGGCATGCGGGACAGGCTCAGGCGCGGCTGGACGGCCACGAGCCGGTCTATATTCCGGTTGGCGCCTTCTGTCCACCGCTGGAGAAACAGCTTGCCCTACGCTGGCGAATGGGCGTGCGTAATAGCGCGCATACGCTGGCGAAACTGGCGACGCCGTTTGCTGAACAGGCGGCGCTGCGCCTGGCGAGCGTCTCCCATCCCGAATATGTCGGCAGAGTCGCGAAATTCTTTGCCGAAATAGGGGGGCGGGCGCTGTTAATGCACGGTACCGAAGGGGAGGTGTATGCCAATCCACAGCGTTGCCCGCAGATTAGCCTGATTGATAGCCACGGCGCGCGGGTGCTCCATGACCGGCAAAGCGATACGCCGCAGGGGGACCTTGCGCTGCCGGAGTCAAAAGATCCGCTGGTGACGGCGCGGTGGATTGAGCGCTGCGCGGTGGGAAGCGAGCCGTTGCCGCAGTCGCTGAGAATTCAGCTGGCATGTTGCCTGGTCGCTACCGGGGAAGCCACCTCGCTGGAACAGGGGCTGGCTAAGGTAGCAGAGCGCTGGTAGCCGCCCGGCTATCCGGGCGATAAAAAACCGCTAAAAAGCTTCATCAGCGGTTAGCGTGGCGTGTCGCAGGTACAAGACGGCGCGAGCAAAAGCATTTTTTGCCGCCGCGCCGGGTGGCCGGTTTTTATGGCTGCCGCTGAAAAGCGTGCAGCATAAAAATGGCGGCGGTGTGGCAAGGGGCCGATCGCCTGAGGTTCCCGGCGGCCAGTACACGTCTCCATGCCATTGATCGGCGGCGGGTGATCGGCGGCGGACAATATCAACGCATGCCACAGCCGCCGTGAACGGAATTATCCGCTGCACCTGACTCATTTACCTTCGCCCACACCGCCTCCAACAAGAAACCCATCGCCGAATGCGGCGCATAAAAAAAAGCCCGTCCGGTGGCACGGACGGGCAAAACAAAGGTATTAAAGGGTTTTTCAGGGTTAATACAGGTGGAGCAGCGATTATTTGTAGATAACCGCGGTACCGCTAACTTTGTTATTGGTGTTAGCGGAGGTGATGCTGTAACCGGTGGCGCCCGCGGCATTCGCTTTCGCCGCCAGTTTGGCTTCCAGGCCATCCAGCGTCGTTGCGCCTTCCGCAGACACAACGCCGATTTTATTCATGCTTTCAGCCTGAGATGGAGTGACCGGTTGAGCGGCGAAAGCACCAAAGGACAGAGCAGATAGGGCAATAGCAGCGGCAGCATATTTAATGGTTTTCATGATTAATCTCTCGCAGGTTATTTTGTTAAGAGGACGATGTTCCGTCGATGTGATAAGTATCACGTTTGTTCGCGAGATATAAAATCGAAGGAAATTAACAGTCTTTATCGAATTTTTTGAATGACTATTAATTTATTGAATATTAATAAATTATTTTTCTGTTCGTGTCCCCGCGGGACGGTAGAGAGGGGCAGAAACTTTTCAGGGCACATTTTGCCACTTTTTTCGCCGGAAAACGTGCGCGAAAAGATAATCCATGCTGTGGTAATGAACGGTAAATGAAGGTCAGCGTAGCTGGCTATCCTTGGATCCGCGGCGATTATATCCTGAAAATGTATTGTTATGTAAATCTTTATCCTGCTGGCACTTCACGCAGAATCTGACCCCAGGAATCGCCTTGCGCCGGGCCTCGGGAATCGGCTCTCCGCATTCATCACAAAATTTGTTGCTCTCCCCGCTGGGAAGGGCGTTTCTCGCCCGCGCGACCGCATCGTCAATGGTGCTGTCGATCTGATCCTGAACTGCGCCATCATTTGCCCAACCTGATGCCATGATGCACCTCCTCACTGTTGTTACTGTCAGTATAGAGAAGATGGGGGCAAAAAAGGGTCAGGCAAGGGATCAGATTTCCGACCAGTCCCGCAGCAGGTTATGGTACAGATTCAGCAGCGATAGCACCTCATCACTTTCGCCGTGGCGGCTCTTCAGGGTTTGAATATTACGATCCAGCTCAAACAGCATACCGCGGCGCTTGTCGTCCCGGACCATTGACTGGATCCAGAGGAAAGAGGCCACCCGCACGCCGCCGGTGACTGGCGTCACGCAGTGCAGACTGCTTGAGGGGTAGAGTACCAGGTCGCCCGCCGGGAGTTTGACCGCATGCTGACCGTAGGTGTCGTTCACCACCAGCTCTCCGCCTTCATAGCTCTCCGGCGCGCTGAGGAACAGGGTGGCGGAAAGGTCGGTACGCATCCAGCCGCCCTGGGCCTGACTACGGACCGCGCCGTCAACGTGAAAACCGTAGGTTTCACTCTGCTGATAGCGGTTAAACAGCGGGCTGGAGAGGGTTTTAGGCAACGCGGCGGCGAAGAATAGCGAGCTGCGGTTGAGCGCGGCGAGGACCTTATTCTGCAGTTCAGCGTACAGAGGCGTGCGGGTGTCGACCTGCTGGTTTTTTTTCACCTGCGCGCCCTGATCGCCGGTGGTAGCTCGCCCGTCAACCCATTCGGCCTGCTGCAGCTGCGCGCGAAAATCATCAACTTCCTGCGGGCTGAGAACGGCGGGAATATGGTACATCATCGTGGTGTCTCCTGAGAAAACGGGGCGTTGCCGCCCCGTGTGTGGATTAGAAATGGACGTTGGCGGTCAGCAGGAAGGTCCGCGGTTCGCCTGGGTGATAACGGTAGCCGCTCTTGTTGATTGAGGCGACATAATTGGTATCGAACAGGTTATAGACGTTCAGCTGCAGATCGACGTTTCGGTTGATACGATAGCCCACTTTAGCGTCGGCCACCCAGTAGCCTTCGGTGTAGGACGGCGTACCGACGGCGCCGTCGCTGCCGCGATGCATGCTGCCGATGTAACGAGCGCCTGCGCCAAGGGCGATCGCATCGGTTGCCTGGTACTGGCTCCAGAGGGTAAAGGCGTGCTCCGGCGTGTACGGCAGCGCGCTGGTGCCATCCTGGGAGATGTTGGCGCCTTCACGGATGCTGGCGTGCTGCTGGGTGTATCCGCCGATGACCTGCCAGTCCGGCGTGATATTACCGGCCAGCGACAGCTCATAACCTTCGACGCGTTTTTTACCGTACTGCGAATAGGTGCCGTCGTCGTTTTGCTCGACTTCGTTCTCAATATCGGTACGGAAAACCGCCGCCGTCAGCAGCAGACGCTTATCCATCAGCTCCCACTTGGTGCCGACTTCGCTGGTCTTCGCTTTCTGCGGTTTGAAATCGGTACGGTTGGCGCTATTCCCGGTACCGCTCTGAGCCAGGGCGAAGTTGTTGCCGCCCGGGGGCTGCTGCGAGATCGCGTAGTTAACGTAAACGTTGCCGTTATCGGTCAGGTGGTACAGCGCGCCGGCTTTCCAGTTCACCAGATTGCCGCTCGTTGAGGTATCTACCGTGGTGACCGGCGAGTTCACCGCGACGCCGGCCGGGCAGGCAACCGCGCCGCGGCCGGTGCCGCCGCACAGGCTCGCGCTGTCGTATTTAGTCTGGTAGTTATCCAGACGAATGCCGCCGTTAAGCTCGAAATCACGGGTAATCTGCAGGGTATCGAAAGCATATACGCCGAAGGTGTCCGTCCGCCCGTTGGCATTGGCGCCGCTGCGGTTCAGCCCGCCAATAGAGATATCGCTATTGGGGTGGTAAATATTGACCGCCGGAGGCGTGATGGGATAAACGCCGTAGTTGGTCTGGGTTTCCCGGGTCAGCTCGAAGCCAGCGCTGATGTCGTGCCCGATCGAGCCGGTGTAGAACTTCGAGGTCAGGTTGGTCTGGTTGGTCAGAATTTTATTGCTGACGTCTTTGGTGTTCGCCAGGCGCGACCAGGTCCAGTCTCCAACATCCGGGCCACTTTGCGTGATGTTAGTCGCGCCGCCCATCACCGCCGTCAACAGATAATCCTGCTTCACGCGCGACCAGCGGGTGGTGTTGCGGATGGTGGTATTATCACTCAGGTCATGCTCAAAACGCATGGTCACCGTATCGGTGGTGGAGTCGTCGTAATCGGAATTGGTACCGTAGAAGTTGCTGGTGGCGACTTTGCCGGAGTGATTGAGCGCCGCCGTGCCTGCCGTAGGGGCCGAGTATCCCGGCAGACCGATGGTTGGGATACCGCCATCTGGCGTGTTGTGCTGGGTCACGTGCAGATAGTTCAGGTACAGACGATTCTCCGTGCCGAGACCAAACGCCGCCGATGGCGCGACGCCGTAACGTTCATTTTTGACGTTATCGCGGCCGGCATCGTGGGTTTTCTCACCCATCAGGTTCAGACGCACGGCGCTGGTTTCGCCGATGGCCTCATTGATATCGAGCGTGCCGCGGCGCAACCAGGCGCTGCCGGCGCTGACGGAGGCATCGATACCGGAGTCCAGGCGCGGCTGCTTGCTGATCATATTGATTGAGCCGGTAGGGGCGCTACGGCCGTAGTCAGACCCCGACGGGCCTTTAATCACTTCCACCTGTTCAGTGTTAAAGGTATCGCGGGTCACGCTGCCGATATCGCGGACACCGTCGACATAGATGCTGTTAGACGTATCGGCCCCACGCATATAAATGGAATCGCCGGTCGATGAGCTACCGTTTTCACCTGCATAGAAGGCCCCGACGCCAGGGACGTTTTTTAGCGCATCGGTCAGGTTGGTCACGCCCTGATCTTTCATCACCTGATCGGAGACGACCGTTACTGTACGCGTGGTATCCGCGAGCGGGCGGGAGAATTTAGGGTCGGCGGATTGCGTGGGGGCATACAGAGAGGGAGCCTGCGCTTCCACCACCAGCGTTTCACCGCTATTTTTTTCACTGCTGTCTGCGGCCAGCACCTGTCCTGTCGGCGACAGGCTCAGACACAGACCGGTAAAGATCGTCAGCGAGCTAAAACTGCTGAAAGGTAAATTCTGTTTTTTGTCCATTTCAATAAGCAACTTATAGTTTTAATTTAAGCCATTACGGCCGCAGGCCCAGCGATGCCGGGTCCCGACCACTGCAGGTGATTTGTTAAAATAACAATGCGTTTGATAATGATTTTGATAACCATTATCAAATAACGGCAAATTTCTATCACTCATTGATAAAAAAATAAATACATTTCTTTACGTGCATTACATTTTTTCTACATAAACGGCGGGCGGCTGGCTCACCATGAGGGTCGGAAGCCCGATGGTCACCGACCCGTTTAGCCGCGGCTTATTTATAGATAATGGCGGTCCCGGACATTTTATTGGCGCTGTTGGCGGAGTTGATACGCCAGGCGATCGCCCCTTGTTCATGCGCTTTTTGCGCCAGTTTTGCCTGCAAATCATCCAGATTGCTGGCGCCAGAGGCCGAGACGGTACCGACCGGGCGCAACGGACCGCTTTCGGGAATCGTGGGGGAAGGGAGTATCTCGGCCGGGGCCATAAACGAGCTGGCGGCGAGCGCGATGGTGATGAGTACCAGCACATTTCTTCTCATGAGCATATCCTCATTAACCGCATGGGACATACTCTAAGTTTAGGCCTTTGCCGCAGGATAGACAGGATAAAAAACTGAAGGCAAACAACGACTTTTTTGCATGAACGGCGCGATAATCTGCTGCCCGGCCGGCCGTTTGCGCAGCAGGCCGGGCAGAAGGGGGCGCGGTCAGGCGGGGTTAGCGCGCGTCCGGGCGGATCAGGTCAAAACGCAGACTTTCATCAATCGCGTAATAGGCGCTCGGGCCGCCGGCACGGAGAATCGGCTGGGCCTTCGCGGTCTGATACACGCCATTCTCCAGCAGCGATTCGTCGATATGGACCGCCACCACTTCCCCCAGCACCAGCCAACTGTCGACGGGGGCGCCATCGGCGGTGGTCAGGCGAATGCATTGGGATAACCGGCACTCGAAGTTCACCGGACTCTCCGCTACCCGAGGCGCGGCGACGAGGCGACTGTCTGCGGGGGTCAGCCCGGCGCGGACAAACTCATCTTCGTGACGCGGGATACTGGCGGAGGTCTCGTTCATTGCTTCAGCCAGCGGGCGGGTCGCCAGATTCCAGACAAATTCTTTGGTTTCGACAATATTCTGTACACTGTCTTTCCATCCGCTGCTGGCAAAACCGATAATGGGTGGCCGATAGTTAAAGCAGTTGAAAAAACTGTAGGGAGCCAGATTGCGCTGTCCCGCCGTGTCCAGAGACGCGATCCAGCCGATCGGGCGCGGCCCGATGATTGCGTTAAGCGGGTCGTGCGGCAGGCCATGTCCTTGTGAAGGTTGATAGAAATACATAGAACACCCGTAACCGAATAGGAGATATCCAGACTCCCTTATTTACCGCGCCGCCGTCAACGGGTATCTTACGCGGCTGTTCAAAGGAGATTGCCATGAAAGCCCAGAAACCGGGGTTACACCCGCGTAACCGTCATCATCAACGTTATGATTTGCCCGCGCTATGCCAGGCTCATCCGGAGCTGGAGGGCTTTATCACCCTGAATCCGCTGGGCGAACAGACCATCGACTTTGCTAACCCGCTGGCGGTGAAGGCGCTGAATAAGGCGCTGCTGGCGCACTTTTACGCGGTAAAACACTGGGATATTCCGGACGGCTTTTTATGCCCCCCGGTACCGGGAAGGGCGGATTATATCCACCATCTGGCCGATCTGCTGGCGCTGGATACCGGGACGATTCCCGACAATGCCACCATCCTCGATATTGGCACCGGGGCAAACTTAATTTATCCGCTGATTGGCGCGCATGAGTACGGCTGGCGTTTTACCGGCAGTGAGATTAACCCGGAAGCGCTCGCCAGCGCCCAGGCGATTATCAGCGGCAACCCGGGGCTGAGCCGTCAGATTCGCCTGCGTCGCCAGAAAGAGAGCGGGGCTATCTTTAGCGGCGTGATACATAAAAACGAGTGCTACGACGCCACGCTATGCAACCCGCCGTTCCATGACTCGGCGGCCAGCGCGCAGGCGGACGGCGAGCGCAAGCGCCGTAACCTGGGGCTTGGGGCAGACAGCGTGATGAACTTCGGCGGCCAGCAGCAGGAGCTGTGGTGTGAAGGCGGCGAGGTCGCGTTTATCACCCGGATGATTCGCGAAATCCAGCAGTTTGGTCGTCAGGTGAAATGGTTCACCTCGCTGGTCTCCCGCGGCGATAATCTGCCGCCGCTGTATCGTACCCTGACCGACGTTGGCGCAGTGAAGGTGGTGAAAAAAGAGATGGCTCAGGGGCAGAAGCAGAGCCGTTTCATTGCCTGGACCTTTATGGACGAAGCGAAACGTCGCCGCCCGCTGTAGCCGTGAGCCGGCGCAGTGACGACGGCCGGGCGGTCTGTGCCGCCCGGGCCTCACGCTAGAGCGTCGGTTCTGATGGCGCCGGAGGCGCCTCGGGGGAGGCTGTCGATGCCGGTGCCGGGAGGACCTGGTAAGTTTGTACCGGCGCCCGTACCCCGGCGAGGTCGAAGTGTTTTTTCACCTGGGTGTCGAGGGCGAAACGGACCGTCCACTGCTTCAGCGGCAGGGTGGTAAAGGTCACCCGCAGGGTAAACGCCGTATTGCTGAGGCCGACCAGCCCGGCAAATGACGGTTCGCCAATCACCAGCCCACGAATCTCCTCCTGGGCCATCACCGCGGCAACCGCATCTTTCAAGGCCTGCCCGGCTTTTTCCAGATTTTCATGTCTGTCGACATCGTAGTTGGCGACCACCGAACCGATGCCGCGCACGAAGTTGGCGAAGGTGGTGATCGAAGACCACGGGATAATATGGTACGCGCCGGTATCCTGGCGCACGCCGACCGAACGGATCGACATCCGTTCCACCGTCCCGGTTAACGGCCCGATGGTGACCAGATCGCCGGTATTCATCCCGTTCTCAAACTGGATAAAAATCCCGGTGATAATATCCTTCACCAGCGTCTGGGCGCCGAACGAAATAGCCAGCCCCAGCGCGCCGGCGCCAGCCAGCAGCGGCGCGATATTCACCCCCACTTCGGAGAGCAGGATCATCGCGGTGATGGTGCTGATGATTACCGCCAGCGCGTTGCGGAATAGGGTCAGCAGCGTGCGTGCGCGGGCGCCCGGCAGCGGACGGCCGTGGATGTCGGAGGCGAGGCGGTTTTCAATCAGGCTGGCGAGCAGCGTCCAGCCGATGGCGGAAAAGAACAGGATCAGCGCGATGCGGATCAGCACATCCACCGCTTTTTGTCCGGCGCCGTTTTGCATCCAGTTCCAGAAATCAAACAGCCCCCACGCGCTGAGCAACAGCATGATCGCCACGGCAACCACCAGAATACGCGCCACCTTGAGCGAGGCCGAGATCCAGCCGTTCAGCCGTTTTTGCAGCTCCGGGTAGTTACGCTGGGTGTGCGGCGACAGGGTGATGGTTTTGGCTATCCAGCGCGATAGAATGCCGGAGACCAGCGCGGCGGCGCCGATAATCGCCAGACTGCGTACCGTGGCCCCCATCATAAACTTCAGGCTGTTGCCGGGATCGAAGAGGGAAAAGAAAAACAGCACGATAAAATAGGCGCAGGCCAGCCAGTGCCAGATCAGCGCGAAGGCGCGGATAAACAGGCTGAAGAAGGCCAGCGAGCGATCCGCCAGATGGAGCAGCTCCTCGGTAATCAGTTTCTTATTATGGAAGATCAGATACAACGCCCACAGGGTGATACAGAGCATGATTATCACGTTGGCCAGCGCGCCAACCTGCACATTGACCTGGTTGGAGATAATCGGTACCGCCACGATAAGACCGTAGCCAATCAGGCTGCTCAACGCGCTGAGACGGAGGTTCCAGTATCTGGCGCCCTCATCGCTGAGGTTAAAGGGGCGCAGCTCCGCCACCCGCGGGCAAAAAATCAGGCGCAGAATGGCTTTAAAGAACTCAATCAGGGCGAAGGCGTTGAGGAACAGGCTTTGCTGAAAGGCGATGGTGCGGCTGCCGCCGTTAAACCGGTCGCTGAGCATCTGGCCGATAAACAGCGTGAGCGCCAGCAGGAGCAGGTCGAAAATAAACGCGCCGGCGATGGTGGCCGGCAGCTGCAGCCAGTTGCCGCGATCGTGGTTTTTCCGTCGTCCCCATTGGCCCATTTTGCGATACAGCGGCAGGGCGGCCAGGCGCACTAACCACCAGAAGGCGAAGACCAGCGCGGCCAGCAGCAGGAAGTGGCCCGCGGCGTTGCGAAAGGTATCGGCATGAAAGGGTTTATGCGCCGAAGCGGTGATATTGCGCCACAGCTGGGAGAAACGCGAGGCGAAGCGTTCGCCGTACTCGCGGCTGATTTGGGTGACATTTTCCAGCACCGTACGTTCATCTTTCTCTTCCGGCGGCGTCAGTTTCGGCGCGCTGGCCGGCGGCGGCGTGGCGGCGGCGGTGCGCAGCTGGTCGATCAGCTCCTGGCGTGCGGCATCGTTATCCAGTACGTCGGCCAGCGCGGCATAGGCGGCTTTCTTCTTCGCAAGATCGGGTTCACTGCTGGCGGAGCGATCGGCGGTGGCGGTCGGGGCGCCGGGTAGCGCGGCTGCCGACAGCGGGGCGGTAAACAGCGTTGCAAGCAGTAACAGGATCCACGGCACAGGCGCCTCCCTCTCATTCCAAAACCATTAAGTATAGAAGTTGATGGGCGGAGGGGGGCGGTGAGATGAGTCTGGAAAGCGGCCCCCCGCGTTGGGGGAGCCGTTGTTGACGGTCAGGCTACGTGCTGGAGGAATTCGCGCAGACGCGGGCTCGGTGGGTTCCTGACCAGCTCCTGCGGGTTACCATCTTCCGCAATGCGCCCTTTATCAATGAAGATCAGCCGGGAAGCCACCTTCTCGGCAAAGCCGATTTCGTGGGTGACGATGACCATCGTCATGCCTTCTTCCGCCAGATCCTGCATAACCTTCAGCACTTCGTGACGCAGTTCCGGGTCCAGCGCCGAGGTGGGCTCATCAAACAGCATCATTTTAGGTTTCACCGCCAGCGCACGGGCGATCGCCACGCGCTGCTGCTGGCCGCCGGACAGTTCAGAAGGATAGTGGTGGGCGCGTTCCGCCAGACCCACTTTCTCCAGCAGATCTTGCGCCAGTTTCTCTGCCGCCTCTTTTTTCGCGCCGCGTACGCGCAGCGGCCCGAACATGACATTCTCCAGCGCCGTCAGGTGCGGGAAGAGATAAAACTGCTGGAACACCATCCCGGCTTCCTGGCGGATCAGGCGCTCGTCGACCTTCGGGTCATTGACCTTCAGGCCATCGACAATCAGCTCGCCGCTGGTGATCTCTTCCAGTTTGTTGATGCAGCGCAGCAGAGTTGATTTTCCGGAGCCGGACGGCCCGATGATCACCACCACTTCGCCCTGGTTGATCTTCAGATCGATATCATGCAGCACCTTGGTTGGGCCAAAGTGCTTGGAAACGTTTTTAAATTCAATCACAGGATTTTCATCCTTCTTTCAAGACGACGCAGAATGAAGCTCAACACCAGGGTGATGATCAGATAAATCACGGCAACGGCGCTCCAGATTTCCAGCGCGCGGAAGTTACCGGCAATAATCTCCTGGCCCTGGCGGGTCAGTTCGGCGACGCCGATGACGATAAAGAGCGAGGTATCTTTGATGCTGATGATCCATTGGTTGCCCAGCGGCGGCAGCATACGACGCAGCGCCAGCGGCAGGATCACGTGACGAATGGTCTCGCGTCGGGAGAGACCAAGGGCCAGACCGGCTTCGCGGAAGCCTTTATGGATAGAGAGCACCGCGCCGCGGGTAATTTCCGCGATATAGGCGCCGGAGTTAATCATGATGGTGACCACGGCCGCGGAAAACGGGTCGATGCGCAAATCATTAAACGCCATTGGCAGGGCGAAGTAGATAAACATGACCTGCACCACGATCGGGGTGCCGCGAATGATCTCAATGAACACTAACGCGATGTGGTTGGCGATCCAGCCGCCAAAGCAGCGGGCGAAACCGGCGACGAGGCCGATAATCAGGCCGCCAGCCAGGCCGAGGACGGAAATCCACAGCGTCATTTTGGCGCCTTCCAGCAAAATCGGAATGGCGGGCCAGATGGCACTCCAGTCAAACTGCATAATTCGTTCCTGTTACCGTGTCGAAAAACAGAGGACAACCTCTGCGAAAAAATGACTCAGGCCTGCGGTGAGGTGATTCCCGGAGCGAGGCAACGGCCTTGTCCGGGAGACCAGACCACAGCAGGCCTGTAAACGAGCGACGCCGATTATTATTTCGGTTCAGTACCGAACCATTTTTTATAAATTTCGTTGTAGGTGCCGTTTTCATGCAGCGTCTTCAACGCGCCGTTCACTTTCTCGCGCAGCTCGTCGCTGCCTTTCGGGAAAGCGATACCGTAGTTTTGCGCTTCCAGCGACTCACCTACCGCTTTGAACTGACCGTTGCCGGCAGTTTTGATGAAGTAGAGGATGTTCGGGGTGTCATGCAGAACCGCATCGGCGCGGCCGGTACCCAGCTCCATATAGGCGTTATCGATATTCGGGAACTGGCGCAGATCCTTGGTTTTGATGTTCGCTTTTGCGTAGTCAACGGAGCCGGTGCCGCCTTTAACGGCGACGACTTTACCGTTCAGATCCTTCACGTCTTTGATGTCGTTGTTATTGGCTTTCACCATCACCAGCAGACCGCTCTTATAGTAGCCATCGGAGAAGTCGATCGCTTTCTTGCGTTCTTCAGTAATGGTAATACCCGCCAGCGCGAGGTCGATGTTCTTGGTTTGCAGCGCCGGGATGATACCGCTGAAATCCATCGGCTTCAGGGTGTAGTCCAGTTTCAGCTCTTTGGCGATGGCGGCCCACAGGTCAACATCGAAGCCGACGTACTTATCGCCTTGTTTAAATTCAAACGGCACAAACGCCGTATCAGTCGCCACAATCAGTTGTTTTTCAGCGGCCTGGGAAGAAACCGCAAAAGCCAGGGTCAGTGCAGCCAGTGAAACTTTAAATACAGACTTCATAGCATTTCCTTTTTTATCCACGGGACGATCCCCTGCGAGAACGACTAACCATATGAAAAAATCGTGCCAGTTTTACAACTTATTGTTTTATAACAAACGAAGTCGGTCCTGTTGCACGGTTTCGGTTATAGAGAACGGTAAATGCACCGCAATGGGGCGTCATTTTGGTGCGCCATAAACGCGCCGTATAACCAGCACATTTTTAACGCAAACACCGATGGTAAAACAATCTCGCTGTAACGATTGTGTGAGGTGATTATTACAATTGATTTACTTTAGTACGTATTTCGTACATTGGTGTGCACTGAAATAGTGCGTTTCGGCGAGCGAAGAAAAAATGGAGGGCAAAGGTGAGGATCATCTGAAAAAAGAAAGGCCGCCAGCCAGGCTGACGGCGATACAGGACGATCAGGCAATATTGGCTTCGATGAACCACAGGAATTTATCCAGGTCGCGGGAGGCGGCGGTAAAGATATCCGCAGTATCCTCGTCTTTTGCTTCGTCGATCGCTTTACGTACGTCATTGGCGACAATCGCGTAACGATCGGCCAGCTCTTTCAGGTGGTCCTGCACGTTGTGAATATCCAGCGGGTAGCTTTTCAGCGGCGTTTTGCTGTTAATCACCTGGGTGGTGCCGAGGGCGACGCCGCCCAGCTGTACGGCACGTTCTGCCATGGTGTCGAGATGATCGGTAAGCGCCGTACGGAAACCATCGAGCATTTCATGGACGGCGATAAAATTGGCCCCGCGCATATTCCAGTGAGCCTGCTTGGTGATCAACGACAGGTCGATGAACTGAATTACCTGGCGATTCAGCAGCTCGACGGTAGCCTTTTTCTCATTGTCTGCGACATCGTTGCGGGTATAGAGCAGATCGGACGCTTTCGTTTTAACCAGTTTTGCGGTACTCATAGTTTCATATCCTCTTGATATTTATACTCGTCATACATCAAATTTGAATCAGATGGAGCGCTTGTCCCCGGTAACTAATGGCATTAAGTATAGCAACGGATAGGAAAAGGGGGGTGGTGGTAGTCTCTATCGGTTTGATAGCGCAGGTGGGTTAGCTATTTTGAAAAATTCGTGAAATCAAAAGATTAGTCGGTGGCGGTTCTGCACGACACCCGGTGGCCGTGCAGAACGGAGGGGAGGATTTAGCGGATATCCACTTTTTCGATTTTACTTTCTCGCTGCATCGTCAGCGTCGACCCCATCGAGGCCAGGATAATCGCCCCGAGCGCCAGGGTTTGCGTTAAGGTCAACGTCTCGCCAAGGAACACCATCCCGGATAGCGCAGCCAGCGCGGGCTCCAGACTCATCAGGGTACCGAACGTTTTGCTTGGCATACGGGTGAGGGCGATCATTTCCAGTGAATAAGGCAGCGCGGTGGAGAGCACGGCGATAGCCACACCCAGCGGCAGAAGCGACCACTGGAACAGCGTATCGGTGGCCTGCAACATCCCCAGCGGAACAAAGATCGCCGCCGCGATAAGCGACCCCATGGCCACCGTTGCCGGGCCGTGCTCCTCCCCGGCGCGCTGTCCGGTCAGGATATAGACCGCCCAGCAGGCTCCGGCGCCGAGCGCCAGCAGCGCGCCGGGCAGATCGACCTGTGAGACATCTTGCCCCAGCGGCAGCAGGAACCACAGCCCCAGCACCGCGAGGATCACCCAGACAAAGTCGGGCGGACGTCTGGCACCAAACAGCGCTACCGCCAGCGGCCCGGTAAATTCCAGCGCCACCGCGATGCCAAGCGGGATGCGTTGGATAGATAAGTAAAAGAGATAGTTCATCGCCCCCAGCGCCAGGCCGTAAAAGAGCAGCGGCACACGCTGCGCTGCGGTGAAGCGCAGTCGCCAGGGCTTGAAGACGATCGCCAGAATTAAGGTACCCAATGCCAGGCGTAGGGCGGTCACGCCAGGAGCGCCGACTAACGGGAACAGCGATTTCGCCAGCGATGCGCCGCTCTGGATAGACACCATCGCGATTAAAATAACCAGTATCGGCAGCCATGCCGGAACTTTACGGGACGAGCCGGGCATCCTTTCTCCTGTCAGAATTTGTCAAACGCGGTAAAGGTTCCAGTGTAAATGAATAACCCAGCTACGGTTTATCTATTGTTGAAAAAAACGCGGACAGGAAGCGTACAATGCGGCGAGATGCGAAGATAAACCTCTCTGTGGATTAGGAATTATCTGGATGCACGTCCGGCGGGTTATGGGCCTTAATAAGAGGATATTCGCTAAAAACGGTTGTTTTCCAGTTTGTTATAGAATTGTGGAAACTTTTGGTTACATGAAAAGCTATGTTAGACAGTGTAAAGTGAAAAGAGTTTCCCCAAAGTTTTTGATATATTTAAGACTTAGGACTTATTAGAAACACATTTGAGGTGGTTATGAATAAAATTGCACGTTTTTCAGCACTGGCCGTTGTTCTGGCTGCATCCGTAGGTACCGCTTTCGCTGCAACTTCTACCGTTACCGGTGGTTACGCGCAGAGCGACATGCAGGGTGAAGCCAACAAAGCAGGCGGTTTCAACCTGAAGTATCGTTACGAGCAAGACAATAGCCCACTGGGTGTTATCGGCTCCTTCACTTACACTGAAAAAGACCGTACCGAAGCCGGCGTTTACCAGAAAGGTCAGTACTACGGCATCACCGCGGGCCCGGCTTACCGTCTGAACGACTGGGCAAGCATCTACGGCGTAGTGGGTGTTGGTCACGGTAAATTCCAGGACAACAGCTACCCGAACAAGCACGACATGAGCGACTACGGTTTCTCCTACGGCGCGGGTATGCAGTTCAACCCGATCGAAAACGTTGCCCTGGACTTCTCCTACGAGCAGTCTCGTATTCGTAACGTTGACGTCGGCACCTGGATTGCTGGCGTAGGTTACAGCTTCTAATCACTCCGGTGATATAAAAAATCCGCCTCATTGGGGCGGATTTTTTTTGCCTGCAGCGAGCGACGATTCGCCGCCGCTAGCTGGGGGTGAAGAGATCGCTACCCAGATGGGTATAGTCCACCTTCTGCAGCTGGAAGTTAGTGATATAGACTGGCCCGGCTTTTTGCTCCGAGATAAAACGATAGCGCGGCGTAATTTCTGCGGCGCTGATTCCGGTCCACTGGGAGAAGAACCCCAGGAAGTCGTTGGCGGAGCGACGGGCTTTAATGATCTTATGCGCTTTATCGTCGCTGGACAGCACCATAAACGGAACCTGGAAATTCTGCTGAAACTTATCGTCGTGCGCCAGGTACTGAACCGCTTTGCCGCGCTCTTTAAAGGCCAGCCCGTGATCGGAAAAATAGGTCATCGAGAAGCTATCGCCGGAGTTTTGTAACTGACGGTAGAGCTGCCCCAACAGACCATCGGTTTGCGTCATGCTGTAGAGGTAGCAGGAGGTCTCTTTCGATTGCACAAAGACGGTATATTTTCCTTTGGTGCGGTCACAGGCCTGCGGGTGAGAGCCCATCAAATGCAGGACGATCAGCTGCGGCTGGGTCCGCTGAACCGAAAGTACCTGCTCTGTCAGCTTTAACAACTGCTCATCCTGGGTATTTTTGTTCGCTTCAAAGTCGCCATTTTTGAGGAACTGCACCTCATCCGCGCGCCTGGCAATACTGGCGATCGCCGTATCGTATTCGCCAATCTGCCCCTGATTCGAGAACCACCACGTCTGAAAGCCCGCGCGGTTGGCCAGAGTGACAAAGTTATCCTGATACTGCGGCTTGCCGTCTACTACCCGGTTAAGCGTTAAGCCGAGGGATTTTTGCGTTGAGCCGCTGGCGGCAATGTAGTCATTGAACAGATAGCCGTTGACCGAGCTGGTAAACGGGGTGTTGTCCCAGTGGCCGCCAAAGGCGCCGAGAGCATCGCGGCGCGCGCTTTCGCCGATCACCACAACATACAGATGATACTTCGGCTTGACCGCCAGCACGTGCCAGCTGTCTTTCATATTCGCCAACTGGGCCATCCGCGCCTGTTCATCCAGCACTTCATTGTTATTCACCACCACGTCCTTGACGAAGCGCAGCGCGGGATAGCCGGTATCAATCACTTTGAAGACCCCGCCCCAGGCCAGGTTCTGCACCGGCTGGAGAAAGAAAATACCGATGCTGAACAGCAGGGCGACTATTTCCAGTTTATTCCAGCGCTTGTGCTCTTCCGCTTTGCGGCGCACGGCAATGACGCCCAGCGCAAAAATGAAGACCGCCAGCAGGTAGTTGTACCAGGGGAAGATGGTCAGGATCTCCGTCGATTCTTCGACGTTGGTGGCATGCAGCGCCAGCAGCGTGTTGAAGTTGGGGGCGCCATACGCCTGGCCAAACGGATAGTAGAGCGCCGCCAGCAGGGAATAACCGCCCACCACCACCTTTTGCGCCCGCGGGAAACTGCGCCATAGCAGATGTAGCACGCAGGTAAATGCGACGGTATAAAGCAGGCTAAATTCGTAGCCAAGGGCGAGGTTAATCAGCAGAGACTGTAAAAAATAGAATCCTGTCCATGGGTTGGGAACCAATCCACGGGCGACCAGCGTTTCTTTCAGGGTGACATTCATAGTTAATAATCAAAAAGACGCCATGTGCATCCCCTGGCATCAAGGGGTAAAACCTGCTGGACAGTGCCGGAAGAGGGTCTCTGCGAGCCGCAGTAGTGGCAGGGCTGACAAAAGATAGGGCCTGCAAATGATAAGGTCAACCGGGCATAACGGATTGTTTTGGGAGAATGCTTACAAAACTTGAAAAAAGTGGCGGGAACGCGGGGAAACTAGCCAGTCTGGCAGCGGATTATGACGAAAAAATGAAGCGGCGTACCGCGACGCCGCTTCAGGGGTTGGATTTGTCCTGGCGATTTTTGCCATTAATCATGTCGCACAGCATGCCGATCAGCATCAGGCGGACTTTAAAGGGAGAATGAGTAAACACGGCTAAGCACCTCTTGAATTCGTTCATGGGACCTCCTGTAATTTCGCCCTTCGCTCCTTGAAGGATGTCTGCATTACATACAGATATAGCACAGGCTATATCTTATAGCTATGGCTAAAACGTTAATTTTTTGTGCTACGGGCCCAATCATTTACAATGGTGATCTTTTGAGATGATGCGTAATGCGTCACCAGGTATGAGGAAGCACAATGAACCGTCGCGTGGGTAAACCAATAACAAAAAAAGTGACGCAGCTTGTTAATGTTGAAGAACACGTTGAGGGGTTTCGCCAGGTGCGTGAGGCGCATCGCCGGGAGCTTATTGATGACTACGTGGAGTTGATTTCCGATCTGATTCGCGAAGTAGGGGAAGCCCGTCAGGTCGATATGGCCGCACGTCTGGGGGTTTCGCAGCCGACGGTCGCCAAGATGTTGAAACGGCTGGCCAGCGTCGGGCTGATTGAGCAGATCCCGTGGCGCGGCGTGTTTTTGACCCCGGAAGGCGAGAAGCTGGCGCACGAGAGCCGTGAACGTCATCAGATTGTGGAAAACTTTTTGCTGGTGCTGGGGGTCAGCCCGGAGATTGCTCGTCGCGATGCCGAAGGGATGGAGCACCACGTGAGCGAAGAGACGCTGGCCGCCTTTAATCAGTTCACCCTGAAATACGGGCCGCGCGGAGAATGAGTCTCCCCTTTGTCCAGTCGTTGATCCGCGATCGCTTTCTCCATCTGCTGCTGCTTATCGCCTGTGGTTTAAGTTTCTTTGTACCGTTCGCGGCAAAAGGCTGGCTGCATGCTATCGACTGGCACACCATTATCACCCTGAGCGGGCTGATGCTGCTGACCAAAGGGGTTGAGCTGAGCGGCTACTTCGATGTGCTCGGGCGTAAAATGGCGCGTCGCTTTGCTACCGAACGACAGCTGGCGATCTTCATGGTGCTGGCGGCGGCGCTGCTGTCGACGTTTTTAACCAACGACGTGGCGCTGTTTATCGTCGTGCCGCTAACGCTGACGTTGAAAAAATGGTGCGCGATACCGGTTAACCGCTTGATTATTTTCGAGGCGCTGGCGGTCAATGCCGGCTCCTTACTCACCCCCATCGGCAATCCGCAAAATATCCTCTTGTGGGGGCGGTCCGGCCTCTCTTTCCCGGCGTTTATCGGTCAAATGCTGCCGCTGGCGGCGGCAATGATGCTGACGCTGCTGGCGCTGTGCTGGTGCTGTTTTTCCGCAACCCGCCTGCATTTTCAACGCGGCGACCGGGTACCGGCATGGCAGCCGAAGCTGGTATGGGGCTGCCTGGCGTTTTATCTGATTTTCCTTACCGCCTTAGAAATGCAGCTGGCGCTGTGGGGGCTGGGGCTGGTTGTGATCGGCTTCCTGGTGCTGGCGCGGTCGGTGATTATCTACGTTGACTGGTCGCTGCTGCTGGTCTTTATGGCGATGTTTATCGATGTTCATCTGTTGACCCAGCTTCCCGCGCTTCATCTGGCGCTGAGCGGCGTTGGCCAGCTCTCTTCCGGCGGGCTGTGGTTGACGACGATTGGCCTGTCGCAGTTTATCAGCAACGTGCCGGCCACGATTCTGCTGCTCAACTATGTTCCCCCTTCAACGCTGCTGGCCTGGGCGGTCAACGTCGGCGGTTTTGGCCTGCTTCCCGGCTCGCTGGCCAATGTAATTGCCCTGCGTATGGCGTCAGACCGTCGTATCTGGTGGCGTTTCCATTTTTATTCCCTGCCAATGCTGCTGTGGGCGGCGCTGGTGGGCTACGCGATACTGCATTTCAGCGCCTGATTTTCAGAGAATTGGGCAAGAAACAGACAGAATCACCCCATTCGGACTCTCTCCTGCCGGCGTATAACTATAACGCTGAGGTATAACATCCTGATGAGGAGAGTCCCATGCGTTATCAAAAACTAGGCAATACCGGTCTGTTTGTTTCTGAGCTGTGTCTCGGCACCATGACCTTTGGCGGCGAAGGCGGCATGTGGGGGAAAATTGGTCAACTGCGCCAGGCCGAAGCCGAACAGCTGGTGGGCAGCGCGCTGGATGCGGGAATTAACTTTATCGATACCGCGAATATCTATTCTGAAGGACGCTCGGAAGCGTTAACCGGCCAGGCGCTCAAAAACCTGAAAGTCCCGCGTGAAAACGTGGTGGTTGCCACCAAGGTCTTTGGTGAAACCGGGACGGCGGGCGTCAATTCCCGCGGCAGTTCGCGCTATCACATCATGAGTAGCGTCAAAGAGAGCCTGCAGCGGCTGCAGCTCGATCATATCGATCTTTATCAGCTGCACGGTTTCGATCCGGCGACGCCCATCGAGGAGACGCTCTACGCGCTGGATAATCTGGTGCAGCAGGGGCATGTCCGCTATATCGGCGTGTCGAACTGGGCGGCGTGGCAAATCGTCAAAGCGCTGGGGATTTCCGCACGTCTGGGTCTATCGCGCTTTGCCTCTTTGCAGGCGTACTACACGATCGCCGGGCGTGACCTGGAGCGTGAGCTGGTGCCGATGATGCGCAGCGAAGGGGTAGGGTTGATGGTCTGGAGCCCGCTGGCCGGCGGTCTGCTCAGCGGTAAATACGATCGCGATGGTCAGACGGCGGCGGGCGGTCGGCGGCAGGAGTTTGATTTTCCGCCGGTGGATAAGGATCGCGCGTTTGATTGCGTGGACGCAATGCGCGTCATTGCCGACGCCAGAGGCGTATCGGTGGCGCAGATTGCGCTTGCCTGGCTGCTGCATCAACCGGCGGTCAGCAGCGTGATCATCGGCGCCAAACGAGTCGATCAGCTGACGGATAATATTGCCGCCACCGCGATTCGCCTTACTGAAGAGGAGCTCCAGCAGCTGGATGCCGTGAGCGCGCTGCCGCGGGAGTATCCGGGGTGGATGCTCGAGCGCCAGGGTGAGTATCGCCGTAATCAGCTTAAAGATTAATTTTCCGCGATCCTCAACGGCGGGCACTGTCCCTGATGCTGGTCACTTGAGGTGGCCAGCTTTTTTTATGGTTTATCGTGGGCCTGCGTAGGTAGATAAACGGTGGTTCAGGCGCAAGCTGAAGCGCTTGCGGGGGAATATTCCCGGGCACCCACGTAAGAAAACAGCTTTCGCCTGAACCACCATACAAAAGAAATTCTCTGCTTCACGGCGACGTCAGGTACGGGCTCACCTGTCAGGTATGTTGAGAACCGGCTCTTTAACCGACCGGCAGCAGGCTCTGTCCCGCCGTTTTCTTCTCCTCTTTTCGAAATCGCTCACAAAAACGACATAACTCTTTTGCCTGATTGGTCATTTCATTCTATATGACTAGTCATTATTTTTTAATGACTAGTCATAGCAACGGAGCGAACGATGAAGACACTGGCGAAGGATTTTTTATGGGGCAATTCAGTTTCCAGCATGCAGACGGAAGGCGCATGGAATGAGGGCGGAAAGGGGATGTCGGTATACGACATTCGCGAAGCTTCAGAGTTTGCTTCGGACTGGAAAGTGGCGACCGACTCCTACCATCGCTACGAAGAAGACTTTGATTTAATGCAGGATCTGGGCATGAATTGCTACCGCTTCCAGATTTCATGGAGCCGCGTGTGTCCGACCGGCGATGGCGAGTTCAACGAAGAGGGGATCGCGTTTTACCACCGCTTTATTGACGGGCTGATTGCCCGCGGCATCGAGCCGATGATTTGCCTGTACCATTTCGACATGCCGCTGGCGCTGGCGAATGAGTATAACGGCTTTATCGATCGCCGCGTGATGGCGGCGTTTGTGCGCTATGGCAAGAAAATGATCGACTGCTACGGCGATAAGGTGAAGTACTGGCTGACCTTCAATGAACAGAATATTTTCCATATGCCGATCGCGTTTCGCATTGCCGGCTACCTGCACGGTGATGAAACGCTCCGCGAGCTGTATCAGATCCAGCATTACACCATGATGGCGCACGTCCATCTGACCGCGTACCTGCACGCTACCAAACCCGGCAAGCTGATGGGAGGGATGCTGGCGCATCAGCTTATCTACCCGGCTACCTGCCGGCCGCGCGATATTTTTTGCGCTCAGCAGCATGATGAGTTCCTCAACCAGAACCTGCTGCGGGTATATGCCGGCCAGGGCTACAGCCCGGAGGTGATGGCGGTAGTGGCGCGCGAAGGCTTTGGGGATATCTATCGCGAAGAGGATTTAGCCCTGATTGCGCAGAATAAAAATGACTATATGGCGTTCAGCTACTATGCCAGCCGCACGCTCAGCAGCGATCCGATCCCGGAAGGTACCGAGGTGAACTACTACATGCAGTTCGGCGATAAGGACAACCCGTACCTGCAGTCTACGGAGTGGAACTGGCAGATCGACCCGCTCGGTTTTCGTACCATCATCACCCGCTACTACAACGACTGGCGCCTGCCGGTGTTCCCGATTGAAAACGGCATCGGGGTGATTGAGTCCTGGGATGGCGAAAACATGATTGCCGACGATTATCGCATCGCCTATCACCGTGACCATATCAACGCCATGAAAGAGGCGATTTTTGACGATGGCGCGGAGGTGATCGGCTATCTCGGCTGGGGGCTTATCGACATCCTCAGCTCGCAGGGCGATATGCGTAAACGCTATGGCGTGGTCTACGTCAATCGCGAAAACCACGATCTGAAAGACCTTCAACGGGTACCGAAGAAAAGCTATGCGTGGTTGAAACGGGTGATTCACAGCAACGGCCAGGAAATGTAAGCCGGCGGGTCGAACCGGGTTAACGGGTCAGTGATGAAGAGGATTCTGCAAAATGTCTGATAACACAACATCCAGTATGCAGTCTTTGACCGATCGCTTTGTTGAATTTTCCGCGCGTATCGCCAACCAGGTCCACCTGCGTTCGCTGCGCGATGCCTTTGCCGGAGTGATGCCGATTTTCATTCTGGCCGGGCTGGCGGTGCTGGTGAATAACGTGGTGTTTCCGTGGATATTCGTCGGCGACACGCTGGCGCACTTTAAGGTATGGGGCGATGCGATTATCAACGGAACGTTGAATATCGCCGCGCTGCTGATTGCGCCGATGATTGCGTGGTCGCTGGCCCGTAACAAAAACTTCGCTAACCCGGTTTCGACCGTCGTCATCGCGCTTTGCAGCTTTATTATTATGATGCCCATGCAGGTGGAGCTGGTGCCTGTCGGCGGGAAAGCCACGGTCAGCCTGACCTCGGTGCTGACCTTCGCCAACATTGGCTCTACCGGGATTTTCGCCGGGGTACTCATCGGCCTGCTGGCGACCGAGATCTTTATGCGCATCGCCGGCATCAAGCGTCTGGCGATTAATCTCGGCGAGAACGTGCCGCCGGCGGTGGGGCAATCCTTCTCTTCGCTCATCCCGGCCATTCTCACCCTGTCGCTGTTTGCGGCGCTTGCCGCGCTGCTGAATAACCTGCTGCATACCGATCTGATTCATCTGATCACCACGCTTATCCAGCAGCCGCTGCGGCTGATTAATACCAGTCTGCCGGGGACTATTTTTATCTACAGCTTTGGCAACTTCCTGTTTACTCTGGGTATTCATCAGTCGGTTGTCAACAGCGTGGTGCTGGAGCCTTTCCTGCTGATTAATACCAATGAGAATATGCTGGCCTACGCCAGCGGTCAGCCAATTCCGCATATCATTAACAACATCTTCGTCCCGACCTTCGGCATGGTTGGCGGTACCGGGAGTACCATTTCGTTGCTGATCGCCATCTTCCTCTTCTCGCGTCAGCGGGCCTCAAAGCAGGTGGCGCGTCTGGCCATTACCCCGGGATTGTTCAATATCAACGAGCCGGTGATTTTCGGTCTGCCGATCGTTTTCAACGTGCCGCTGATGATCCCGTTCGTGCTGCTTCCCGCCATCGGCATCTTTTTCGCCTGGCTGTGCACCACGCTTGGGCTCATGTCGCGCTGCGTGGTGATGATCCCGTGGACGACGCCGCCGGTCCTGAGCGCCTGGCTGGCGACGGCGGGGGACTGGCGGGCGGTGGTGGTGCAGTTGATAATCATCATCTTTGGTGTATTCTTCTACCTGCCTTTCCTCAAGATTTCCGAGAGAGTGGCTTTAAAAAACAATGGGATAAATGAATAATAAGGAACGGGCAATGGCGGCGAAGTATCTTCTGATCGCGCGGGAAATTAAAAAGCGGATTATCAGCCGGCAGTATCCCGCCAGCACGCCGTTACCGGACCAGTTTGCGCTGGCGGCGGAGTTTAACACCAGCCGGATGACTATCCAGCAGGCGATACGCCAGCTCATTGTGGAAGGGCTGATCTACACCCGTAAGGGGCAGGGCACCTTCGTACGAAAAAATTTTCTTCAACTTTCGCAGTGGGATCTGCCCGGCAGCGACTATTTTGGCGCCACCAAAACCTGGGCGCATCTGGGGACGGTGAGCAGCCAGGTGGTGCGTTTTGAGCTGCGTTTTCCCAGCGAAAAAGAGCAGGCTTCGCTACTGATTAATGCCGACGCCCCGGTTTATGACTTCGTGCGTCTGCGGCTGCTCAACGGCGAACCGATGTCGCTGGATGCCACGGTGATGCCGGTGAATCTGGTTCCCGGCCTGAACAAAGGTCATCTGGAAAGCTCGGTGTTCCAGTATGTCGAAACCCTCGGGCTGAAGATCATGGGATCGTATCGCGTGGTGCGCGCTATTAAGCCAGGGGAGCTGGAGCAGCAGCATCTGGTATGTGACGCCAGCGATCCGGTGCTGGAGGTTGAGCAGGTGATTTACCTGGAGGACGGTACGCCGCTCGAATATGCCCACTGTCACTACCGCTACGATCACGGCGGCATCGTTATCGTTAATAACGGCTGACCTGAAGCGAAAATAAAAAAGGGCGAGGTGTTAACCTCGCCCTTTTTCTGCATAGTGCTCAGGATCAGTTCAGACGAACCGGCATACCGGAACGGTTCTGAACGGCCTGCTCCACAACACTCTGATCGACGTCGGACTGGCTGGTGACCGACTGTACTGCTTTGGTCAGCGTAATCGGTACGACTTCGTCGCCCTGGAACTGTGCTTCGGTGGTGGACAGCGGGTTATGGACTTCAACATAACGGCTACCGTCTGGCTCAGTGGTGGCTTTCACCGGCTCATCGATAAATTCGACGCGGGTACCGACCGGCACATTTTCAAACAGGAATTTAATGTCTTCGTTGCGCAGACGGACGCAGCCGTGGCTGACGCGCAGGCCAATACCGAAGTTAGCGTTGGTGCCGTGAATAGCGTACAGGCGGCCAATATACAGCGCGTAGAGACCCATCGGGTTGTCAGGGCCGGCCGGAACAACGGCTGGCAGCGGGTTGCCTGCGGCAATATATTCGGCGTGCATTTTCGCCGTCGGCGTCCAGGTCGGGCCCGCTTTCTTACGTTCTACTTTGGTGACCCATTTGATCGGCGTATCTTTACCCAGCTGGCCGATACCAATCGGCAGCACGATGACGGTATTGGTGCCTTTCGGGTAGTAGTAGAGACGCATTTCCGCGCTGTTGATAACGATACCTTCATGAACGGTATCCGGCAGAATCAGCTGCTGCGGGATATTCAGCACGGTACCGCCTTTCGGCAGGTAGGTATCCACACCCGGGTTCGCTTCCAGCATGTTGGACAGACCCATCTGGTATTTAGCCGCGAAATATTCCAGCGGCTGTTTATTGTCATCAGGAACCGTGACGACCTGGTTCTGACCAATCAGTCGGCTACCGTCAGTCGGCAGCGGATAAGTGACGGCGGATGCGGTATTGCAAAAGCCCACAATGGCGAAGGCGGCCGCTAAGAGTGTCGATAATTTCATATTCATCATGTCGTGTGCAGTGTCAAAGCCACACAGGCCTTTGTCAGATTATTCAGGGAGTAGATAGGAGCGCATTATATGTGCATTCCAGGCAACAGGGAAATCAGATGTGTACGAAATCACACTTTTTTGCCAGTTGTTTCAAGTGTCGTTCGCCGCCCTGGCCGCGGGCGGCAAAACGTTGAATGCCAAAAACCGGCGGCTACCCTTCAAGAAGCCTTGCCCGCAGCGCCTCTCTCGCCTGCGGCGTGAGCTGATACTCCTGTTCCAGCCACGCCTCAACGCTGGGGTAACGTTCATTAATCGCTGCCAGCGCCGCCGAGAGATACGACTCATGCACCGTCATGATCTCTGCCAGGTTCTGCCGTCCTCGCGGGGTCAGATCATTGCCGAGCGTGTTGAGCAACCAGGCTTCAACCTCGTGTAGCATGCCGTGAGTGAGGAGATACTCCTCCATCACCGTATGGCTATCGCAGCCCAGCGCGAGCAGGGTCAGCGCGCAGCCGACGCCGGTACGGTCTTTCCCCACCGCGCAGTGCTGTAACAGCGCGCCGTCGTAAGGCTGCATCAGCCACCCGGCAAGCTGGCGGTAGGCGGGGTTGTTGAACGGCAGCTGGCGATAGAGCTGCAGCATAAACTGCTCGCCGTTAAGCGCATTCAGCGTCGCGGCGTTAAACTCCGTCACTTTGGCGTTGACGGGGGATGCGAGCGGGTTGGCGGGGGCATTGAGATAGCGGGTTCGTTGATTCAGCTTGTCGGGGCTGCGCTGCACTTCGTGCGGGTCGCGGTAATCCAGCACCCGGGTCAGCGGAATCGCCTCCAGACGACTAAGATCCTCGTCGGACATCATATGCAGCGCGCCGGAGCGCAGTAACTTTCCCCGGCGCACGCGTCGTCCGTCGGCGGTGGGCAGGCCGCCGAGGTCGCGAAAGTTGATGCCGCCCTGCAGCGATAAGAAGGCCGGATGGCGGGAGTGTGTGGTCATAGGTTCCTTCCAGATTCAGAGAAAAAACGGGTTTCAGGCAGATGAATCGCGCAATATAAGAGAGACCGTACCACAAGCGCGGCCCGGGATTTTATTGCAAACCGTGAAAAGTGTTGGCTTTGCTGGCATAATGTCCGATGTATCACACTTCTCATTCTCTTTTTTCAGGATAACCCCGTGCTAGTATCCAGCAACGTCACCATGCAGTTTGGCAGTAAGCCGCTGTTCGAAAACATCTCCGTCAAATTTGGCGGCGGCAACCGTTACGGCCTGATTGGCGCCAACGGTAGCGGTAAATCCACCTTTATGAAAATCCTCGGCGGCGATCTTGAGCCAACGCTGGGCAACGTCTCTCTCGACCCGAACGAACGTATCGGTAAACTGCGTCAGGATCAGTTCGCCTTCGAAGAATTCACCGTGCTGGATACGGTCATCATGGGCCACGGCGAGCTGTGGGAAGTGAAACAGGAACGCGACCGCATCTATTCTCTGGCGGAAATGAGCGAAGAAGACGGCTATAAAGTGGCCGATCTGGAAGTGACCTATGGCGAGATGGACGGCTACTCTGCCGAAGCGCGCGCCGGTGAACTGCTGCTGGGCGTGGGGATCCCGGTTGAACAGCATTACGGCCCGATGAGCGAAGTCGCTCCCGGCTGGAAGCTGCGTGTGCTGCTGGCGCAGGCGCTGTTCTCAAACCCGGATATTCTGCTGCTCGATGAACCGACCAACAACCTCGACATCGATACCATTCGTTGGCTGGAGCAGGTGCTGAACGAGCGCGACAGCACCATGATTATTATTTCGCACGACCGTCACTTCCTGAACATGGTCTGCACCCATATGGCGGATCTCGACTACGGCGAGCTGCGCGTTTATGCCGGTAACTACGACGAGTACATGACCGCGGCGACGCAGGCTCGCGAGCGCCTGCTGGCCGATAACGCCAAGAAAAAAGCGCAAATCGCCGACCTGCAATCTTTCGTCAGCCGCTTTAGCGCCAACGCCTCTAAATCGCGCCAGGCGACTTCCCGCGCCCGTCAGATTGATAAAATCAAACTGGATGAAGTGAAAGCCTCCAGCCGTCAGAACCCGTTCATTCGCTTCGAACAGGATAAGAAACTGTTCCGTAACGCGCTGGAAGTGGAAGCGCTGGCGAAAGGCTTCGACAATGGCCCGCTGTTCAAAGGGGTTAATTTACTGCTGGAAGTCGGCGAGAAGCTGGCGGTACTGGGGACCAACGGCGTGGGTAAATCCACCCTGCTGAAAACCCTGGTGGGCGAACTGGAACCCACCAGCGGTAGCGTAAAATGGTCTGAAAACGCGCAGATTGGCTACTATGCGCAGGACCATGAATACGAATTTGAAAACGATCTGACCGTCTTCGACTGGATGAGCCAGTGGAAGCAGGACGGCGATGATGAGCAGGCGGTGCGCAGCATCCTGGGCCGTCTGCTGTTCAGCCAGGACGATATCAAGAAGCCGGCAAAAGTGCTGTCCGGTGGTGAAAAAGGTCGCATGCTGTTCGGTAAGCTGATGATGCAAAAACCGAACATTCTGGTGATGGACGAACCGACCAACCACCTGGATATGGAATCGATCGAATCGCTGAACATGGCGCTGGAGATGTATCAGGGGACCCTGATCTTCGTCTCTCACGACCGTGAGTTCGTCAGCTCGCTGGCGACCCGGGTAATCGAAATTACGCCGGAACGAGTGATCGACTTCACCGGCAATTACGAAGATTACCTGCGCAGCCGCGGTATCGAGTAATTCTGCCGGCGCGTCGCGCCTGAGCGGATCGTCCGTAGTGAACCCCGGCAAGCCTCAGGCTGCCGGGGTTTTTTATGCCGGTTTAGCCGATGGCCCACTCGCTGGCGCGTTCACCGTTGATCAGCAGCGCGCGTGTTTCACCTGCCGGTAAGGTCACTTTCAGCGCCTTCCACGCCGGGCGATAATGACCGCGCGGGCTGATCTGCAGGCTGATGGTGCTGCCGTCACAGATCATTTTCCACTCCAGCCACAGCGCATCGTCCTGTTGATAGCCCCAGCTTTCGCCGTCGTCCTCAAACAGCAGGCCCTCTGATGACCCCACGCCTTTCAGCGGGAACAGCCTCAGCTCGCGGCGATCGTCCTTCGCCGCGTCCACATGAGCGAGGCGTTCGCTGAGCGGCAGGCCGGCCCCGGCGCGGACCAGCAGCGGCAGTTTTTCCAGCGGGGCATCCAGGGTGATCCACTGCCCGCCGGAGAACCACTCTCCGCGATAAAAATCGTACCAGCCGGATCTATTATCCGGTAGCCACACCCGACGCTGACGCTGGCCCGGCTCCACCACGCTGGCGACCAGCAGATCGCGGCCGAGGAGAAAATCATCGCACTCGGCGAAGGTCTGCGGATCGTGCTCGTGGTCGAGGAAGGTCGGGCGCAGCATCGGCTCATCGTCGGCATGCGCCTGCCACAGCAGGGTATACAGGTAGGGCAGCAGACGATAGCGCAGTTCAATAGCGCCGCGAATCGCGGGGGTGACGGCCGGATACATCCATGCTTCATTCACCGTCCGATCATCGTTCCAGGAGTGGATCGTAAAACGCGGGTGCATCACGCCGTTCTGGACCCAGCGTACGAACAGTTCGGCATCCGGTTTGTCGCCGGAGAAGCCGCCAACGTCATGGCCCACGTTATACAAACCGGACAAGCTCATTCCCAGCCCCATGCGGGTGTTGTAGCGCAGGGTCTCCCAGCTGGTGCGGTTGTCGCCGCTCCAGGTCTGGACATAGCGCTGCATCCCGGCGCAGCCGGAGCGCGAGATCAGATACGGCCGTTTTTGCGGCGCAAAACGCTGCTGGGCTTCCATTGAGGCGCGCATCATCAGCAGCGGCATGACCGGACGGATATGCTTGATGGCGATGTCGCGACCAAAGCCGTGGCAGCGGGCTTCGCCATCCCAGACTTCAAATTCGTTGTTATCGTTCCAGGTCGAATCGATCCCCATCTCCAGCAGCTGGCGGGTGACGCCCTCCTGCCACCAGTTGACGGTTTGCGGGTTGGTGAAGTCGAGATGCGACCCTTCGTCGTCCCAGAAGCTGGAACGTTCCGGCGCGTCCGTTTCCGAATCGCGGATAAACAGTCCTTGCTCCGCGACTTCGCCATAGCGCGGATGGTCCTGTAACAGACACGGTTTAATGTTGGCCGCCAGCCTGATGCCGGCGTCATGGAAGCGTTGGCTCATCACTTTTGGCTGCGGCACCTTGTCATAGTTCCAGTTAAAGACGTAGCGCTTGTCGTTGATGGAGGTATAGCCGGACGAGAGCTGGAAGGAGTCGCAGGGAATCGCATGCTCTTCGCACAGACGAATAAAATGCATCAGCTGATTTTGCGCATCCGGCGCGTCGGTGTAGTGCATGGTGGAACCGCTGTAGCCGAGGCTCCATTTGGGGCCGAACAGCGTTTTACCGGTCAGACGGACGAATGCTTTGGTGACGTCCAGCGCCCGTGGTCCGTTAAACAGGTAGTAATCGATATCGCCGGCTTCCGCCTGCCAGCGGCGATAGGCGGTGTGGTAGTTATCAATTTCATTGCCGAGGTCCAGCCAGCAGTTGCTCAGGTTGTCGTAGAACAGGCCGTAGCTGATGTCGCCGCGCTGGGTGAGGGTAAAGGGCACATGCTTGTACAGCGGGTCGGTGCTGAGGGCGTTGTAGCCCATCGCATCGAGGTTGCGCATCTCATAGCGCCTGCCGTTGCGCTGCAGGTCGCCGGCCTTCTCGCCAAGGCCGTAGAACCGTTCGTCCTTACGGCGGCTGAGATAGTGCGCCACGCCGTCGCCGTGGGCGTTCAGCAGGTAGGCGCTGGTGGGACGGTCGTTGACCAGCGGCTGCCACTCGCCGTTGTCGTTGCGATAGCTCCACTCCAGCCACAACGGCTGGTGGACGGTCACCCGCAGCTGTCCGGTGGCTACCGTCAGGCTGTCCGGCTGCTGTTCCAGCGTCCAGGCGGGAAGGGTGAAGCCGCTCAGGTCGTCGCGCGGACGGCCTTCCCACGGAACGTCCTGCTGCGGGGCAATGCTCCAGGTGCGGTCCAGCGCCAGCTCGCCCTTGCGCCTGAGCAGGACGCGGAACAGGTTCTCTTCCAGTACATACAGGCACAGGGTGTGTTGCCCGTCGACGGTCAGCTCCACGTGGTGGGTAAGCTGTTGGTGTAATGTCCAGTGTTTAAGCGTTTTCATCTTTGTATCCACTCTCAGGCGCGTTTGGCGCGACGTTCAGCAATAAAAGTCACCAGGAAGATGGCGCCAATCAGGTCAAAGAACCCCATGGCGATAAATAGCGGGTTGAAGCCGATCTTGTCGGCGGTCACCCCGATGAGCAGCGAGAACAGGAAGCTGGCGATCCAGGCGGCGGAACCGCGCATGCCGTTGACGGTCGCCATCTGGCCTTTATCAAAGGATGCCACCACCAGCGCGCTCAGCATGCAGGAGATGATCTGGTGGCCGAAGCCGCCGATAGAAATCAGAATGATGGTGATATAGGGGTCGCGGGTGATGGCGACGAGCGCCAGCGAAATCATCAGGAATGCGCCGGTCACCGAGCTGGCGACCACCGAGTTAATCTGCGTGCAGCCGAACCAGCGGGTATACAGTCTGGTCAGATAGCCGCTGGCGACGCTGCCGAGGTCGGCGGCGAGGAACGGCAGCCAGGCGAACATGGCGATCTGCTTGAGATCCATCCCGTGCTCTTTCGCCAGGTACAGCGGTACCCAAAAGCTCAGCACCGCCCAGGCCGGTTCGGCCATAAAAGCCGGAATCGCAATACCGTAGAAGCGCTTATTTTTCGATACGGTTTTCAGCGCGGTAAAGAACGGCAGTTTTACCGCCGCCGGTTCATTATCCTGGCGGATGTACTCCAGCTCCGCTTTGCCGAGGTTGGGGTGCTTTTCCGGGGTGTGGTAAAACGCCCACCACAGAACCACCCACAGTAGCGCCAGCGCCCCGGTGAACATGAACGCGCCCTGCCAGCCGAAAGAGGCGTGGGCGAAATAGATAATCGGCGGCGCCAGCATGGCGCCGATGGAGAAGCCGACCCCGGCCCAACCGGCGGCAATCGGCCGTTCAGATTTCGGGAACCATTCGCCGATGGTTTTGGCGTTGGCCGGCGTGGCGGCGGCTTCTGCCCCACCCATAAAAAAGCGCAGGATCGCCAGGTGCAGCCAGCTACCGGCGCCGGCGTGAGCGATACAGGCGATCGCCCACAGCGTGGCGCAAATCATAAAGCCGAGCTTCAGGCCGATCACGTCGATAAGCCAGCCGCACAGCGGCTGGAAGAGGGTGTAGGCGAGCTGAAACGCGCCGACGATCCATGAGTACTGTTCGGTGGTGATGCCGAGGGTGGATTTCAGTTCCGGGGCGATAATCCCCAGAGAGTTGCGGGTAATGTAGTTAACGGTGACGCCGAGTAAGAAAAGGATCAGCATCCACCAGCGTAAGTTTTTTACCACCCGGCGGGCTTTGCTGACTGCCATATCGTTGTTGAGGCCTTGGCTCATAGAACGCTCCACAAGATTTTTTGTGTAGGGGGAAATGACCGTCTCAATCCGTAAGTTGTCATACCTGTTTTTTTAATATGTTGAATAATATTGTTTTATTTGTTTGGTTTTCCGAGGGTTTTTAGCGGAAGCTATCGGACCAATTGAGGTTAAGATAGAAAATTAGCCGACAGTAGCGTTATTTATGAAAGCTTTTTCATAAGATGGCGGAATGCTCACGGAAGATGCCAACGGTGGCTTGATAAACTGGGTTTTCAGTTGGTGAAAATTCTTTCATTTGAAAAATGGAGCTGGATCACAAAATGGATAAAAAGCTAAAAATCGCCGAAATCGCCGCCCGGACGGGGATGTCGGCGAGTACGGTTTCCAGGGTGCTGGCCGGAAAAGCGAACACCAGCGAGAAGGCGCGCCAGACCGTGCTGACCTGCGCGCGCGAAATGGGGGTGATGGATGGCATCGCCGCCGGACGCATGCTGCTCAATAGCCTGGTGGTGTTTGCGCCGCAGCGGGCGTTCGACGAGCGTTCCGATATCTATTACTACCGGGTTATCCAGAGCATTCATCACGCGCTGGCGGCGCATGAGGTGCGCCTGCGTACCTGTGCGCTGGAAGAGAACGACAGCGATGCCAACCTGTTTCTGGAGCGCATGAATGAGCCGGAAACCGAGGCGGCTGTCCTGCTCGGTATTGACGATCCGCATATTCACGATCTGGCGGCGGACCTGGCGAAACCCTGCGTACTGATCAACTGCCGCGATGAGGGAATGCGCCTGCCGTCGATTGCGCCGGATCACCGGCTGATCGGCCAGTTTGCCGCGCAGTATCTGTTTGATATGGGGCATCGGGCGGTGCTGAACGTGATGTGCCTGCGGCGCTACACCATGGAGCTGCGGCTGGTGGGCATCAAGGAGGCCTGGCGCGCGCGGAATCTGCGGTTTAGCGACGGGCGGGATCTGCTTACTGTCGCCAGCTTCAGCGCCAGGGAGACGGAAGAGCGGGTAGGGGAATGGCTCGATGCGCAGGCGGGGAAACCGCTGCCGACGGCATTTCTGGTGGGCGGCGATTTTATGGTCGCCGGCACCGTCAGCGCATTGCAAAAGCGCGGCCTGCGGGTGCCGCAGGATATATCGGTGATGAGTATCGATGGCTTTAATCTGGCGGCGATCCAGGATGTGCCGCTCACCGCGGTACACGTCCCACGCGATGAGCTGGGTGCCGAAGCGGTCCATATGCTGCAGCAGCGGCTGCTCCGTCCGGATGCGCCGCGGGGTTCACTGCTGCTGCACGGTACGCTGGCGGTGCGTGACTCGGTACGGCGGATACGGCCGGATAACCGCCATACCGCCGTGGTGCAGGCCGGGCTCTACGACGACTAAACGGGGATACCCAGCGCCCGTTTACCGTGAACGTTGAGATCGTCCAGGGTAAAGCGTTCCTGCCAGTCGGCCTCGTAGTCTTCACGCGGGAAGTCACCCGGCGAAGCGCCTTTTTCCAGCGCCAGTTTGACCTTCTGCGCGTAGGCGAGGTTTTTCTCGCACATCGGCGCGGCGGGGATATACATCACGTTGCCCCAGCCCTGCTGGTTTTCAACCGGGGCAACCGAGTGAATCACATCGCAGTGCCACCATACCGAATCGCCGGCGTTGAGCGCCGGAATCGAGCTCAGCGCTTTCATCAGCAGCGGGTGCCATTTCTGTGAAATCGGCAGCACTTTGCCCGGCGCCACGCCGCACAGCTCGTCTTCCGGCACGTCGTCAAGCAGCGGCCGCAGCAGGACATAGGCCATCGCTTCCGGAATCGGCACCACGTGCAGCAGTCCCTGACCCGGAATCATATCCGAGAGTGCGGTCCAGCCCTGGAAGGTACGGAAGACGGAACATTTGGTGGTGTTGTCGACGGTATACTCTTCCACTTCGGTGCGGTGCGCCGCATCCCACGGGTCGTAGGCTTCAATATTGCCGTTAAAAACGTTGGCAAAGACGCGTTGGTAGGCCGGCAGCAGCCAGCGCTCCAGCGCTCCGGAATCGGTGTGCGCGCCCAGCCCTTTTGAGGTGGTGCCCGGCGGGCGGCGGCGAATACGGTCCGGGTAAATGACGCTGACGTCAGGATCGAACCACTGTTTGCCGTCATGGTTAAAGGTCCACAGGCGGTTGAGGAACGATTGCACGGCCGCCATTTCATCGCTCTGCCGCGCCTGCATCTGCGCCTGGGACCAGTAAATCGGGTAAATTTCCGGGCGTGAGGCGTCGAGTGAGCCGAAGAAGGTATCGCCGGGGCCTTTGTAAACGTCATCGAAATGGTTGTGGTCGAGATACTCCAGCATTGCGTTATCCCAGGCCAGCGCGCGCTCGCGTGAAAAATGACCTTTGATCACCGCGCAGCCGCGACGCTTGATGGCTTCGCGCTGGGCGGGGCTGACCTTACCCTGGGCAATATCGCTAAATGGGATCACCGGCCAGACCTCTTCGCCGCGGGCCTTCAGCGCCTCGATCTCTGCCAGACGCGCGCTAATCCGCGCCGTTAGCTTATCGAACACCGCCTGCACATCGCCGATTTGCCCGCGCAGATGCTGTTTCATTTGTCGAATTGCCGCTTTGTGGTCGGCAGGTAATGTTTCGTGGGTATAGATAGCAGCCATGGTGACCTCACTCATCTTTCATTCGAAAGTATTAAATCTTACAAACGTTAATTTAAGTTAAATTTAAGTTAATGCAAGTTTAAAAATTAGAGGGAGTGCACAAAATGGGGAAAAACCGGGGCGGAAGGCCCCGCTGAGCGATCAGACGTCGAAGGGGGAGGCGTTATCCAGAACGGCCTGAATGACCTTTAGCGCGCCGTGGTGATTATTGTCATCGGTCGCATACTGCGAGATAGTTTTGATGCTTTCGGCGGCATTGCCCATGGCGAATGAGTATTTCACCAGCTTGAGCATTTCCGCGTCGTTGCCGCTGTCGCCAATGGCGACGCACTCCTGCGGCGAGACGTGCCAGCGTTTCAGCAGGCGACTGATGCCGTTCGCTTTATGCAGGCCGGGAATGATTAAATCGACGAAGCCGAAACCGCTGGTCACCGGCTTCATGATGCCATCCAGCGCAACGTGCAGTTTATCGATCAGCTGCGGGATCTCGCTATCCGGCAGATTGAGCGAAAACTTAAACAGGGTGTCGTCGATTTGCTGATAATCGCTGATGCGCTGCAGGCGGTGATAATGTTTTGCCATCAGGGCGACAAACGCATCGGGGGCTTTATCGCTGACGTAGGCGCTCTGCAGGCCGCAGGCGACAAAGTTCAGCTGGCTATCTTTCAGCAGCTCGCCAATGACCACCTGGGATTCGTGGCGCGTCAGCTCGCCGTGAAACAGCTGCTTGCCGTGCTCATACACCAGCGCCCCGTTCTCGGCGACGAAAGAGATCTGCTGTCGGATTTCAGGGAAAAAGGAGATCAGCTGGTAGTACTGGTTGCCGCTGGCGACAACGAATTCAATACCTTGCTGCTGAAGTTGCGCGAACTGCGCAAGAAAACGCGGGCGGTCATACTGCTTGGCGTCATTGAGAAAAGTTCCGTCCATATCAGTGACGATAACTTTAACGGTCATACCTGTGCTCCTGGCTTAACTGCGACCAGTAACATTCTAATTACAATGTGACCCAAAGCACAAATTTATTTCGAATGAAACTTCATCCGCCTCGTTGCGCTCCAGATAGGTGGGTTGACTCCGCTAGCGGCTGACAATGTACGGGAGAAAATCCCCGGGTTGCGGCGCTAACGCCTGACCCGGGCTACCACGGCGCGCAGATGGCCGTGAATCCGTAGCCCGGCTCAGCGCAGCGCCAGCCGGGGCTTTTACTTACAGCGTAGGCCTGGTACGGGCGATGAACTCGTCTCCGGGTTGCGGCGCTAACGCCTGACCCGGGCTACCACGGCGCGCAAATGGCCGTGAATCCGTAGCCCGGCTCAGCGCAGCGCCAGCCGGGGCTTTTACTTACAGCGTAGGCCTGGTATGGGCGATGAACTCGTCTCCGGGTTGCGGCGCTAACGTCTGACCCGGGCTACCAGCCAGCAAATGGCCGTGAATCCGTAGCCCGGCTCAGCGCAGCGCCAGCCGGGGTTTTACTTACAGCGTATGCTCGGTGCGGGCGATGATATCGTCCTGGGCATCCGGCGACAGGGCGGTGAAGAAGGCCGAATAGCCGGCGACGCGGACCACTAAGTCGCGATACTGGTCAGGGTGTTTCTTCGCTTCCAGCAGCGTTTCGCGCGAGACGATGTTGTACTGGATATGCCAGCCTTTATGCACCTCGAAGAAGGTGCGCAGCAGCACCATCAGCTTCTGTTTATCGGACTCGTTCTCCAGCGTCGCCGGATTGAGCTTCTGATTCAGCAGCACGCCGCCGAGAATCGACCCGGTGGGGAGTTTACCGACGGAGCCGATCACCGCGGTGGGCCCGAGGTGGTCAGTCCCTGACGCCGGGCTTGCCCCTTCCGCCAGCGGGGAGTGCGCTTTGCGCCCATCCGGGGTGGCCATCGTCTGCGCGCCAAACGGTACGTTTGCCGAGATGGAAGAGGTCCCGGCGTAGTAGTTACCGCCAATCGGGCCGCGGCCGTAGCGCGGGTTATGATATTGCTTCAGCTCATCGATATAGGTCTGATACGCGCGCGCCAGCAGAATATCCACGCTGTCATCATCGTTACCGTACTTCGGCGCGCCGTTAATGAGGCGTTGGCGCAGCTGTTCGTGGGTCAGTCCGGCGAAGTCCTCCGCCAGGGCTTGCGCCAGCTGCTGCTGACCGATCGCGCCCTGCTCAAACACCAGTTTTTTCACCGCCACTAAGCTGTTGCCGAGGTTGGCGATACCGACCTGCAAACCGGATACCCAGTCGTATTTCGCCCCGCCCTGCTTAATGCTCTTCGCCCGCTCGATACAATCATCCACCAGCGCCGAGCACAGAATGTCGTGGACGTTCTCTTCCAGCATGGTATCGACCACGTACTCGATCTCGATAGATTTGCGCGTGTAGTAGCGAATCTGCCTGTCCCAGTCCTCCAGCACCTGGTCGAAGCTGGCGAAGTTGCCTTTCGACAGCGCGCGCTCCTGCGGCAGAAACACCTGGCCGCTGGTGGCATCGCGGCCGCCTTCGAGAGTGGCCAGCATCACCCGGGCGAAGTTAATAAAGCTCATCCCGGTACAGCGATAGCCCCACTTGCCGCCGACGGCGGTTTCGATGCAGCCAATGGCGGCGTAGTCGTAAGCGTCCTGCGGCTCAATGCCGAGCTTGATGAATTCCGGAATAACGATTTCGTCGTTATTGAACGCCGGCATGCCGAAACCGCAGCGGATCACCTGCACGCAGGCATCGAGGAAGTCATTACTCATCCCGGCATGGTAACGCACGCTGAGGTTGGGCTGGGTGGAACGCAGTCGGCCGCAGGATTCGAGGATCGCGTAGGAGAGCGGGTTCACCGCGTCCTGCGGCTTGCCGTCGACCAGATTCTGTCCGCCGATGGTGACGTTCTGGTACAGCGGGCTGCCCGCAGAGGCTTTGGAGTGCGAGCCGGAGCGGATTTTGTTCACTTCCAGCAGCTTCAGCCAGCAGCTATGCAGCATTTCAATCGCCTGCTCACGTTCCAGAGAGTGCTGCAGTTCGACGTCGCGGCGGTAGTACGGGTACAGATACTGGTCCATTCGGCCGAAGGAGACCGAGTGGCCGTTGGATTCGATTTGCAGGATCAGCTGGATGAAATAGCACAGCTGCAGCGCCTGCCAGAAGGTTTTTGGCGGTTCATGGGCGATAATGGCGCAGTTTTCGGCGATGGCCAGCAGCTCGTCGCGACGGGTTTCGCGCGTTTCTGCGGCGGCCATCGTCCGGGCCAGCGCGGCAAAGCGTTGGCAATGTTCGCTCACCGCTGCCAGAACGATATCCATCGCTTTCAGGAACTGTTCGCCGTGTAAATCTGCCAGCACGGTGAGGTTAATCCGCGAGCGGCGCTCGGCGACTTTAGCGCGCAGGCCATCGAGACCTTTTTCCAGCAGCAGGGGATAGTTAACCGCCAGATGAGCGTCGCCGGAGGTCATGTTGCCTTCGGCTTTGATAATCCCGGTCGCCAGCAGCGCTTTTTGCTCATCGCTGAACATCCCGTAGCAGCGGTCCTGGACGGTTTGTCCGCGCCACCACGGGCAGATTTCATGCAGAACGCGCTTGTTCTCTTCGCTGACCGCGAAGCCCGCGCCCGGGCGATCGGCGAGGTCATCGATCTCTTTTTCGATCCAACTGACGGTATATTCCGGGAAGATCGGCGCCGCGCGGACTTCGCTCGCCTGGTTGCCGACGATCAGCTCGTCGTGCTTGATCCAGATGGTGCGCTCTGCCAGGTGATGGGCCAGCGCCAGCGCGCGACGTACCGGGAGCGGCTTATCCAGATGCTGCTGATAAGCGGTGGTGTAATGCTGCGCGCGTTCGGTGCATACCGGCGGCTTAACAATATGCACCAGCGCCATTTTGTGCGCCTGAATGCGGGCGCTCAGCGTATCCAGTTTCAGAGTGGTCATGAGTTTATCCTCGTAAAGTAGCTGTTAAACCTTTGCTCTGAGCATAGTGCTGCGCGAAGGCGAGCAGCTCGGGGGCAGCAAGCGGTTTGTCCGGAGCGGTATAGGGCTGACTGAGTAACTGGTATTTGTTCATTCCCAGCGTGTGGTACGGCAGGAAATGAATCTCTCCGACCTGCAGGCGGTCGGCGGCAAAATCGGTTATGGCGGTAATCGCGGCTTCATCGGCGTTAAAGCCCGGAATGAGCGGGACGCGGATGATGATTTTCTTCCCGGCCTGCGCGACGCGCTGCAGGTTATCCAGCACCCGGCGGGCGCTGCCGTCGGTCCACGTATTGAAAATGGCCTCATTCACATGCTTGAGATCGGCGAGGAACAGATCGATCCACGGCAAAGAGGGGGCCACATACTTCCAGGGGACGTGCAGGCACGTTTCGACGGCGGTATGGATCCCGGCCTCATGGCTTTTTTGCAACAGCGGCAGCGCCAGTTCAGGGCTCATAAAGGGTTCGCCGCCGGAGAGAGTGATCCCGCCGCCGCTGCGATCGTAAAAGGGCTTATCGCGTAGCACTGCGGTCATAATCTCGTCCACGCTTTTCTCTTCGCCACAGACGGTGAGCGCGGTAGTCGGGCAGCATTCGCGCAGCCGCGCATAGTGGTCATCGGTGAGCTTTTCACGATGGATAATCAGGCCATCCAGCTTGCGGGTTATCACCTCCGGCGCCGCCTGCTGGCACAGGTCGCAACCGTCGAGGCACAAACGGGCGTCATACAGCAGGTCCGCCGTACGGGCGCGGCTTTCCGGGTTCTGGCACCAGCGGCAGCCCAACGAGCAGCCTTTAAGGAACACCACGGTGCGGATCCCTGGGCCGTCATGGGTGGAATAGCGCTGAATATTGAAGATCATGATGAGTCCTCTCTTTGCATATGAAGATTAAATAACTTTCGAATGAAAGTTATATTGATGCAAATCAACAAGCATGGCGGAGAAGCTGGCAAAGAACGGGAAAGGTGTTGCAGGTCACAGATTAGCCGGCGACCGCCGCCGCCGGAAGGCGGTGGCAGGTTAGCGGCTTGCGCACACCTCGCACTGCGGATTGCGCGGCAGTCTCATTTCTCGGAACTGGCAGGTCATCGCATCATAGATCACGATTTTCCCCGCCGCGGGCGTGCCGTAGTGGGTGAGAACCTTGATGGCTTCCATCGCCTGCAGGGCGCCGATGATCCCCACCAGCGGGGCCATCACACCGGCCTCAACGCAGGTAAGGGCGTTATCGCCAAACAGACGGCTCAGGCAGCGATAGCACGGCTCACCCTCCTGCCAGGTGAAGACGCTGATCTGGCCTTCCATACGAATAGCCGCGCCGGAAACCAGCGGCGTGCGGTGCTGAAAGCAGCCGGCGTTAAGCTGGTTGCGGATGGCGACGTTATCGGTACAGTCAAGCACCAGATCATGGGCGGCGATTTGCGCCCACAGCGCCGGCCCTTCCAGCAGAGCGTTAAGCGGCGTGAGCTGAACATGGGGATTGATCCGCGCCAGCGCCTCGCGGGCGGAGTCGACTTTCGGCTGGCCGAGAGTCGCATCGCTGTGCAGGGTCTGGCGCTGCAAATTGGAGAGTGACACGCTATCAAAATCCAGCAGCGTCAGCTGCCCGACGCCTGCCGCCGCCAGATACTGCGCGGCGGCACAGCCGAGCCCGCCGAGTCCGACCACCAGCACCCGGGCGGCTTTCAGCTGCTCCTGACCGTCAAAATCAAAACCGCGGAGGATGATTTGCCGGTTGTAGCGCAGCATCTCCTCATCGCTCAGCTCCACGCCCATTACAGCCCCCCGAACAGATGGTTGAAGGGCTCGACTTCAACCCATTCGCCCGCTTCGACATGACCGCGTTCGCGTTCGAGGACGATAAAGCAGTTGCCGAGGCTGAAGGAGCTGAAAATGTGCGACCCCTGATGGCCGGTGGATTCGACCACCAGTTCACCGTCCGGATTGCGTTGCAGGATGCCGCGCTGGAAGTCGAGGCGCCCCGGCGATTTTTTCAGGCGTGCGGCGGCGCGAACCCGCAGGCGCATCGGCTGGGCCTGCGCGGTATTACCGCTCAGTTTCGCCAGCAGCGGCTGCACCAGCTGGTAGAAGGTGAGGGTTGCGGAGACCGGGTTCCCCGGCAGGCCGCAGAACCAGCTGCTGTTTAGCTTACCGAAGGCAAAAGGTTTACCCGGCTTGATGGCCAGCTTCCAGAAGCCGATTTCACCCAGCTCGTCGAGAATATCTTTGGTGTAGTCCGCTTCCCCGACGGAGACGCCGCCGGAGCTGATCACCACGTCAGCCTGCTGGTCGGCCTTGATAAAGACCTCCCGTAGCTTTTGCGGATCGTCAGGAATAATGCCGAGGTTAATGACTTCGCAGCCCAGCTGCTGAAGCATCAGGTGCACGGCAAGGCGGTTGGTATCGTAGATTTGCCCGTCGCCCAGCGGCTGGCCCGGCAGCTGCAGCTCGTCGCCGGTGGAGAAGACCGCCACCCGGACCTGACGAACCACTTCGACCTGGGCAATCCCCAGCGACGCCAGAACCGGCAGCTCGGCGACGGTTAAACGGGTCCCCGCCGGGAAGACCACCGCTCCCCTGGCGATATCCTCACCACGGCGGCGAACGTTTTGCCCGGCTTTGACCGGGGCAATGAAGCGAATGCCGTCCGCGGTTTGTTCGGTCTCTTCCTGCATCACCACCGCATCGCAGTCCGCTGGGACCGGCGCGCCGGTCATAATACGCAGACAGCTTCCCGCGGGCCAGGCGCCATGGAACGGCTGACCGGCGAACGCTTTACCCGCGACCGGCAGAGCGGCGCCATCGGCGAGATCGGCCAGACGTACGGCATAGCCATCCATCGCCGAGTTATCAAAGCCCGGAACGTCCAGCGGCGAAACGAGATCATGGGCGGTCACGCGCGAAAAGGCCTGCAACAGCGGTACGGTTTCCACCGCATTCAGCGGCGTTATACGGTTGAGCATCTGAGTCAGGGCGGTGTCGAGCGGCATCAGTCCGGCGGTAAAATCCATGGGTTGCTCCTGCGGGCAAAACATCAAAACGCCTATTATGGCAGAAAAGCGCCGGCGGCTATATGCCCTCCGGAACAGGCTTTACATCACCGCGCGCGCTTTCTATATTCAAAAATTGTATAGGACAGTAAGCACGATAATGATATTTATACACAAAATCATTCAGAGCGCGTCGAAGCGACAGCAACATCACCCCGGGATGGTGCGGGTGTTTGTTGCGTCGCAGGCGGCCGTTCACAGGATGCCGTGTAGAGGCACTTTATCGTTTAAGGATCGCTGAATGGGCAAGGCGGTAATAGCAATTCATGGCGGGGCGGGAGCCATCACGCGCGCACAGCTGACGCCAGAACGCGAACGTCAGTACGTGGCGGCGCTGTCGGCGATTGTCGACAGCGGGCAGAAAATGCTGGCGGCGGGAGCCAGCGCGCTGAATACGGTGACCGAAGCGGTGCGCCTGCTGGAAGAGTGCCCGCTATTTAATGCGGGTATCGGCTCGGTATTCACCCGCGATGCGACGCATGAGCTGGATGCCTGCATTATGGACGGCAACAGTCTCCACGCCGGGGCGGTCGCCGGGATTAAACATCTACGTAACCCGGTGCTGGCCGCGCGTCTGGTACTTGAGCAGAGTCCGCATGTGCTGCTGATTGGCGAAGGGGCAGAGGATTTTGCCGCCTCTCACGGCATGGAACGGGTGGCAAACACGCTGTTCTCAACCACCGAACGTTTACTGCAGCTGCAGCAGGCGCAGTCGGATGACGAGATTGTCCTCGATCACCACCTCGCCCCGCTGGACGAGCGCCAGAAAATGGGTACCGTCGGCGCGGTGGCGCTGGATTTGGCCGGTAATCTGGCTGCCGCGACCTCTACCGGGGGGATGACCAATAAACTCCCCGGCCGCGTTGGCGACAGTCCGCTGCCCGGGGCCGGTTGTTACGCCAATAACGCCAGCGTGGCGGTCTCCTGTACCGGTACCGGCGAAGTCTTTATGCGTACGCTGGCGGCCTACGATATTGCCGCGTTGATGGAGTATGGCAACCTGAGTCTGTACGACGCCTGCGAACGCGTGGTCATGGAAAAACTGCCGGCGCTGGGCGGCAGCGGCGGGCTGATTGCGATCGACCGGGAAGGTAACGTGGTGCTGCCGTTTAACAGCGAAGGTATGTATCGGGCGTGGTGCTATGCGGGCGATACGCCTACGATTGGTATTTATCGGGAATAAGGGGAAGGACGTTGCCGCAGAGTCAAGAAATCGATGCCAGCGATGTGCTGGTGGTGCGCGATCTGAACGTGGCGTTTAGCCAGGAGCAGCAGACCTTTTCGGCGGTGCGTCATCTCTCGTTTACCCTGCGGCGCGGCGAGACGTTAGCCATCGTCGGGGAGTCCGGCTCGGGTAAGTCGGTGACCGCGCTGGCGCTGATGCGTCTGCTCGATCAGGCGGCAAGCCAGGTCAGCAGCGAGGGGCTGTGGCTGCGCCGCCGCAACGGCCAGGTGCTGGCCTTGAGCGAGCAGTCCGCCGCCGGGATGCGCAGCGTGCGCGGGGCCGATATGGCGATGATTTTTCAGGAGCCGATGACCTCGCTGAACCCGGTGTTTACCATCGGCGAACAGATTGCCGAGTCTATCCGTCTGCATCAGGGGCTGGGGCATGAAGAGGCGCTGCGCGAAGCGAAAAAAATGCTCGACCAGGTGCGTATTCCCGAAGCGCAAGCGATGCTCTCGCGCTATCCGCATCAGCTCTCCGGCGGGATGCGCCAGCGGGTAATGATCGCCATGGCGCTGTCGTGCCGACCGGCGGTGCTGATCGCCGATGAGCCGACCACCGCGCTGGATGTGACGATCCAGGCGCAGATCCTCCAGCTGATTGCCGTGCTGCAAAAAGAGATGGCGATGGGGGTGATTTTTATTACGCACGATATGGGCGTGGTTGCCGATATCGCCGATCGGGTGCTGGTGATGTACCGCGGAGAAGCGGTGGAGAGCGGGGCGGTGACGGAGATCTTCCGCGCGCCGCAGCACCCCTATACCCAGGCGCTGCTGGCCGCGGTGCCGCGTTTAGGTTCGATGCGCGGCAGCGATCTCCCGCGTCATTTCCCGTTATTACAGCAAACCGCGCCTGACGAGGGCGAGCAGAATACCGTCGTCGCCGGGGAGCCGATTCTGAAAGTGCGTGACCTGGTGGCGCGTTTCCCGCTGCGCAGCGGCATTCTGAATCGCATCACCCGCGAAGTGCACGCGGTGGAAAAAGTCAGCTTTGACCTGTGGCCGGGGGAGACCCTGTCGCTGGTCGGCGAATCCGGCTGCGGGAAATCAACCACCGGTCGCGCCCTGTTGCGGCTGGTCGCGACGCAGGGCGGGACCATCACGTTTAACGGCGAGCGCATCGATACGCTCGCCAACAGCAAGCTGCAGGCGCTGCGCCGCGATATTCAGTTTATTTTTCAGGATCCGTATGCGTCGCTCGACCCGCGACAAACGGTCGGCTATTCGATTATGGAGCCGCTGCGCATCCACGGTATGCTGGAGGGCGATGCGGCGCGCGAACGCGTCGCCTGGCTGCTGGAGCGCGTCGGCCTGCTGCCCGAACACGCCTGGCGCTACCCACATGAGTTTTCCGGCGGCCAGCGCCAGCGCATCTGCATCGCCCGCGCCCTGGCGCTCAATCCAAAAGTAGTGATTGCCGATGAGTCGGTCTCGGCGCTTGATGTCTCGATCCGCGCGCAGATTATTAATCTGATGCTCGATTTACAGCGCGAAATGGGCATCGCCTTTCTGTTTATTTCGCATGATATGGCGGTCGTTGAACGCATCAGCCACCGCGTGGCGGTGATGTATCGTGGTCGCATCGTGGAGATTGGCCCACGGCGTGCCGTATTTGAAGACCCACAGCATCCTTATACCCGCAAACTGATGGCCGCCGTTCCGGTCGCCGACCCGACGCATCGTCATCCGCAGCGCGTGCTGCTCTCTGATGAGCTGCCGGGCAATATCTATAAGCGGGGAGAAGAGGTAACCAGCGCGCCGTTACTCCAGGTGGGGCCGGGACATTTTGTCGCCAGGGAACCCGTCGCCGACGTGCTGGGAAGATAACAACAACATCCATAATGCAGGATTTCAGGAGAACAACATGACACAACGCGTATCACGCAAATGGTTGCTGGCGCTGGGCGTCGCGTCGGCGCTGGCGGCAAGTCCCGCTTTTGCCGCCAAAGATGTGGTCGTAGCGGTCGGTTCTAACTTTACGACCCTCGACCCCTATGATGCCAATGACACCTTGTCCCAGGCCGTCGCCAAGTCGTTCTATCAAGGGCTGTTCGGTCTTGATAAGGATATGAAGCTGCAAAACGTGCTGGCGGAAAGCTACACCATCTCCCCGGACGGGCTGGTCTATACCATCAAGCTGCATTCGGGGGTCAAGTTCCAGGACGGCAGCGATTTTAACGCCGAAGCGGTGAAGGCCAACCTCGATCGCGCCAGCAATCCGGACAATCACCTCAAGCGCTACAACCTGTATAAAAATATCGCCAGTACCGAAGCCGTTGACCCGACGACGGTAAAAATCACTCTCAAACAGCCGTTCTCGGCGTTCATCAACATTCTTGCCCACCCGGCAACGGCGATGATCTCCCCGGCGGCGCTGAAAAAGTACGGCAAAGAGATCGGTTTCCATCCGGTGGGCACCGGCCCGTATAAGCTGGATACCTGGAATCAGACCGATTTTGTGAAGGTGACAAAATTTGCCGACTACTGGCAGCCGGGCTTGCCGAAGCTGGATTCTATTACCTGGCGTCCGGTGGTGGATAACAATACCCGTGCGGCGATGCTGCAAACCGGCGAAGCGCAGTTTGCCTTCCCGATCCCCTATGAGCAGGCCCCGGTGCTGGAGAAAAACAGCAAGCTGGAGCTGGTGGCCAGCCCGTCGATCATGCAACGTTACATCAGCATGAACGTCACGCAAAAGCCGTTTGATAACCCGAAAGTGCGGGAAGCGATCAACTATGCGATCAACCGCCAGGCGCTGGTGAAGGTTGCCTTCGCCGGCTACGCCACCCCGGCCACCGGCGTTGTCCCACCTTCCATCGCCTACGCCGAGACCTTTAAACCGTGGCCGTACGATCCGGCGAAAGCCCGCGAGCTGCTTAAAGAGGCCGGTTTCCCTAACGGGTTCAGCACCACGCTGTGGTCATCGCATAACCACAGCACCGCGCAGAAGGTGTTGCAATTCACTCAGCAGCAGCTGGCGCAGGTAGGAATTAAGGCGCAGCTGACGGCGATGGATGCCGGACAGCGTGCGGCGGAAGTGGAAGGCAAAGGGCAGAAAGAGAGCGGAGTACGCATGTTCTACACCGGCTGGTCGGCCTCAACCGGCGAAGCCGACTGGGCGCTGTCGCCGCTGTTTGCTTCGCAAAACTGGCCGCCAACCCTGTTCAACACCGCTTTTTACGCCAACCCTCAGGTGGATAAGGACCTGAATGATGCGCTGAAAACTACCGACGTGAAGGAAAAAACGCGGCTCTACAAAGACGCGCAGGATACGATCTGGAAAGAGTCGCCGTGGGTTCCGTTGGTGGTGGAAAAACTGGTGTCGGCGCACAGCAAGAGTCTGACCGGCTTCTATATCCAGCCGGATACCGGCTTTAGCTTCGAGCAGGCGGATTTAGCACAGTGATAGCATGTACCCTGGCCCTCTCCCGCCGCGGGGGAGGGCAGCGGGCCACGCGGCTACGCCTGTTATCCTCGTCCCGACGCAGTGAGGGCGGAAGTCAGGAGGGGCGATGCTTAATTATGTGATTAAACGCCTGCTGGGGCTGATTCCTACGCTGTTGATTGTCGCGGTGCTGGTATTTCTGTTCGTGCATATGCTGCCCGGAGACCCGGCGCGGTTGATTGCCGGACCGGAGGCCGATGCGCAGGTAGTGGCGATGGTGAGCCAGCAGCTGGGGCTCGATCGGCCGCTGCACGTCCAGTTCTGGCACTACATCACCAGCGTGCTGCAGGGGGATTTTGGCATCTCGATGGCGTCGCGTCGTCCGGTGAGCAGTGAAATCGCCAGCCGCTTTATGCCGACCCTGTGGCTCACGCTCGCCAGCATGAGCTGGGCGGTGGTGTTTGGTATGGCGGCGGGCATTGCGGCGGCGGTGTGGCGCAATCGCTGGCCGGATCGTCTGGGGATGGCGCTGGCGGTCACCGGTATTTCGTTCCCGGCCTTTGCGCTCGGTATGCTGTTGATGCAGGTCTTCTCCGTTGAGCTGGGCTGGCTGCCGACGGTCGGCGCTGACAGCTGGCGGCACTACATTCTGCCTTCCCTGACCCTGGGGGCGGCGGTGGCGGCGGTGATGGCGCGTTTCACCCGCGCCTCTTTCGTCGATGTGCTGCATGAAGACTACATGCGCACCGCGCGGGCGAAAGGAGTCAGCGAGACGCTGGTGGTACTGAAACACGGCCTGCGCAACGCGATGATCCCGGTGGTTACCATGATGGGGCTACAGTTCGGTTTCCTGCTCGGCGGGTCGATCGTGGTAGAGAAGGTCTTTAACTGGCCCGGCCTTGGGCGACTGCTGGTGGATTCAGTGGAGATGCGCGACTATCCGGTGATTCAGGCGGAGGTTTTGCTCTTTTCGCTGGAATTTATTCTTATCAATTTAGTGGTGGATGTGCTGTATGCCGCCATTAACCCAGCTATCAGGTACAAGTAAGGTGCGATTGCTCAACTGGAGAAGGCAGGCGGTTATCAATGCCATGCCGGGGCTCAAACCCGGACAAATACGCACGCCGTGGCACGAATTCTGGCGGCGTTTTCGGCGTCAGCCGGTGGCGATGGGAGCCGGCGTTTTTGTCCTGCTGCTGATTGCGGTGGCGGTGGTCGCCCCGTGGATCGCGCCGTTCGATGCGGAAAACTATTTCGATTATGACCGGCTGAATGAAGGCCCGTCGATGATGCACTGGTTTGGCGTCGATTCGCTCGGGCGCGATATTTTCAGCCGGGTGCTGGTCGGGGCGCAGATTTCACTGGCGGCCGGGGTGCTGGCGGTGCTGATCGGCGCGGCGATAGGCACCGTGCTCGGACTGCTGGCCGGGTATTATGAAGGCTGGTGGGATCGGATCATCATGCGTATCTGTGACGTGCTGTTTGCCTTCCCCGGGATCCTGCTGGCGATTGCGGTGGTGGCGGTGATGGGCAGCGGGATGTCGAACGTGATTATCGCGGTGGCCATTTTTTCGATCCCGGCCTTTGCCCGCCTGGTGCGCGGCAACACCCTGGTGCTCAAGCAGCAGACCTTTATCGAGTCGGCGCGCAGCATTGGCGCCAGCGATGCCACGATTCTGTTCAGCCATATCCTGCCCGGCACGGTGTCGTCAATCGTGGTCTATTTCACCATGCGTATCGGGGTGTCGATTATCTCCGCCGCCAGTCTCTCTTTCCTGGGGCTTGGGGCGCAGCCGCCGACGCCGGAGTGGGGGGCGATGCTCAATGAGGCGCGGGCGGATATGGTGATGGCGCCGCACGTGGCGCTGTTCCCGGCGATTGCGATTTTTCTGACGGTACTGGCGTTTAACCTGCTGGGCGACGGCCTGCGCGATGCGTTGGATCCGAAGATCAAGGGGTAGCGGAAGATTCCCCGCCGGCGCGGCGCTTATCGGGGAGCGCGGGCGGGGCGATGTGTGGTTTTGCTCGCCCGGATAAGCCGCATCGCGGCGTTATCCGGGAGCGGGACGATGCCGGAATTAAACCCGGCTGCCCCACAGGTCGTATTCGTCGGCGTGTTCCACTTTCACCCGCACCACGTCGCCAGGTTTCACCCCGGTTTCTCCGTTCAGATAGACCGCGCCGTCGATTTCCGGAGCGTCGGCCATGCTGCGGCCGATGGCGCCTTCTTCATCGACTTCGTCGATCAGCACCATTACTTCGCGGCCCACCTTCTCCTGCAGACGTTCGGCGGAAATCTGCTGCTGCAGCTGCATAAAGCGATTCCAGCGCTCTTCTTTTACCTCTTCCGGCACCTGATCCGCCAGTTCGTTGGCGGTAGCGCCTTCAACCGGGCTGTACTTAAAGCAGCCAACGCGGTCGAGACGCGCCTCTTTCAGGAAGTCGAGCAGCAGCTGGAAATCTTCTTCCGTTTCTCCCGGGAAGCCGACGATAAAGGTCGAACGCAGGGTCAAATCGGGGCAGATTTCACGCCACTGCTTGATGCGCGCCAGCTGACGATCGGCCGAACCCGGACGTTTCATCAGTTTCAGGATCCGCGGGCTGGCATGCTGCAGCGGGATATCGAGGTACGGCAGGATTTTGCCTTCCGCCATCAGCGGGATCACGTCATCGACGTGCGGGTACGGGTATACGTAGTGCAGGCGTACCCAGATGCCGAGTTTCGCCAGCTCTTCGCACAGGCTGACCATGCTGGTTTTCACCGGCATCCCGTCGTGGAAGCCGGTGCGGTGTTTCACATCCACACCGTAGGCGGAGGTATCCTGAGAAATGACCAGCAGCTCTTTTACCCCGGCATCGGCGAGACGTTTGGCTTCTGCCAGCACTTCGCCAATCGGACGGCTCACCAGGTCGCCGCGCATCGACGGGATAATGCAGAAGGTGCAGCGATGGTTGCAGCCTTCGGAAATTTTCAGATAGGCGTAGTGACGCGGCGTTAGCTTCACGCCTTGTTCCGGCACCAGGCTGAGGAACGGATTGTGCTTCGGCTTCGGCGTATAGTGATGGACGTGCTCAAGCACCTGCTCATAGCTATGCGGGCCGGTGATCTCCAGCACTTTCGGGTGCACTTCGCGAATCTGGTCTTCTTTCGCCCCCAGGCAGCCGGTCACAATCACTTTCCCGTTTTCTTTTAACGCTTCGCCAATGGCTTCCAGCGACTCCTGCACGGCGCTGTCGATAAAGCCACAGGTGTTGACGATAACCATGTCGGCGTTGTCGTAGGTGGGCACCACGTCATAACCTTCGGTACGCAGTTCGGTCAGGATGCGTTCTGAGTCCACGAGGTTCTTCGGGCAGCCCAGAGAGACAAAGCCGATCTTCGGCTGATGCGTTACATTGCTCATAGCTTAAAAAGTATTCAATTATTGGAATGGTCGGGGCACAGATTCTACAGAGATTGGCGGGAAAATTGTACTGCTATCTCCGCTTGCCGCAGCGGGTCGCGGATCCGCCGGGAAACGCTTTTCCCGGGCAGTGAAAGCGGGCAGGATGACGGGCGCGGCATTAAAATCCGCTGGCGTGCGACGGCCCCGTATAAAGGGCGCCGCTGCGCATAGGCCTTTCGCGTACCTTTAGCGCCGGCAATATGTATATCGCCAGCGAACAAGACCGGGCAGCACGTACGCCCGGAGAGGCTGATTGAGTCCCGGTTTAGCTCTGCTGTGATAACGTGCTGTTTTGCTCCCGACGTTTCCTTGTTGTGTCCCTGGATTTGTGCATGTTTAAAAAACGAAATTGCGTATGCGGTATTTCACTGATGGCGGCAGTCGCTTCAGGTTATGCCGCAGAGATTAATTTATATTCTATTAATACGGGTTCCTATGTCTATCATTTGACGGGGAATCATGGTCAATATAACGAGAATTTTAATAACCGCTTTGTCTCTGTTGAGCGGAAGTTTTCGCCAGAGTCTAAATACAGTGCATTAGTCGGCACGATGAAAAACAGTTTTGATGACCGCTGCCTGTCGCTGGGGATGAGAAGAGACTGGGCTTCCGGGCAAAACGGTTGGACATTTAAAGGTGTCTACGCCTATACCGGAGAATTCTTTTTTAAGGCGTTCAGCCACTGCGGTGATTCAGGAACCTACAGGACGGCAAAGAAATTAACCGGGGTCGGTTTTTCGCCCTATCTTTACCACGGACTGCAATATAACTTTAGCAATTATTTTGCCGTTGAAGGGGGGATGATTGTCCCGGCGATATTTGTCATGAGTATGCAGTGGAGCTTTCGTTAATGACCGCGATGTGGCCGCCGCACAATACGCCGCCGGATATTTAAACCACGCCACAGGGCGGAAAAAAAGAGAGTATGCGTTGAATGGGGATTCATGAATCCCGGAGACCTTCACGCCATCCTGGAGCAAAGGCTGCCGGAGAGGTTAATTAAAAAGTGAATATTCACGCTGAGCGCCAGCATGATCAGCATGGTGACAAGGAACAGAATGCCGGAGCGCAATGTTTTTATTTTTTTCTCATTGCTGCTTAAATCACGGTTGTTGCGTATTTTATTACGCTGATACAAAAAGATAAGGCATAGCGCGATATACGCTAGCGGCGAAAAAATATGAAGATAATGATAGGGCCAGAGTAATAACTCGCTGGTGCCCATGGCAATGAGCCAGGCAATGATGAGGATCATGCTGTTTTCCGCAGTTGATAAATGATTTTTACACTATTTTCGGGTGAAGAAAAAATACGCTGAAAAAATGATATCCAGGAAAATCCACAGCCCGCTAAGAAACAGTATGTGCTTGAATGCGCCAATCCAGAAGGCCGCATCGCGGGCAAACCTGTGTTCGGCGAAGGGCGCTGCCGAACTAAAATACAGGACATACATGCTGACGGCTAACATGACAACATTCATTATGATGAATAATGTAAAAATAATGCTGCCAGTATGTGCTTTTTTACTTTTTTTTAATTTCATAGCGACCCTGTTTTTTAGTGGTTAAGTCAGGCAATAATAACAACAAGACTTTAAACGAAAAATAAACATGGCGGTCTGCGGAGCGCTATCCATATCCGGATATAAGTTGTTACGCTCATCGGTGGTTATTGTAGGGGGCGATGTTGTGCGTGCTGGGGCGTGGTCTCTACAGACTGCGGGGAAGGGCGCGAGGATTGGTCCATATCTCTTTAGGTTGATTGTGAGTTTTAAGCTGCGATGAATGGAAGAAATAAGCATTATGACTGACGAAGTCTTGATTAATATGATAGATAAAAACAAAAATGCATGCGGCTAACGAAAATATCAATATAAGTATTTTCATAGATGCTCCTGATATAGGTGGCAAGAAGGGCTATTTTGCTACGTGTGACCAGGCATGTACACGATGGAAAATAATTTTTGTGCGTTCTGTTTTAGTGTTGTTTATATTTAACGCCTGGTCAGGTGTGCTGTGTTAAATAAAAATAAAGCGGAATTTATTAAATTGTTAGTGAGTTTTAATAAGATACTCGATCCTGTTATCAAGATGCGAAACTTAAATTTTAACTGATGTTAACGCATGGATTGTTGATATCAGGTTTATTTTTCATATGCATACTGATGCACTGCTTATCCTCTGCACAAAGAACGGAAATTTTTTTCTCTCTACCGGATATTAATCACCCTATGAACGAGCAAATGAATAAACGACCACATCGTTTTGTCTTCACGACGGCCCTGCTGTTTATATCCCTGCACGCGGCTTCGGCGCATAGCCAGAAAAACTATATTATTGAAGCATTTCCAGCGAGAGAAGGTACGGCAATCGCGGCGGATGGACAGAAAAAATACATTAAAAGCTTTGATCTGGTGCTGATCAATGAAGGGCATCCGCTATTAATGACCGAATCAGGGCAGTGCTACCGGGCGTATGATGAGAATGGCAATAGTTTTGCTGAGTGGCGAGTGCAGCCGGAACTTTTGGGGCATATTGATGAAGGCGTGGAAACCGGTGAGATTACCTTTGCCAGCGGTAGCCGTGCGGTATACCGGGCAACGTTCGTTCGGTTGAGTACCGATTGCGCTAAGTAAAGCATCCGAAACGTTGTCTACCTGGACCTGACGCCGGTCGCCCGCGCCCGGGGATTCGCGGCGCGGCGCCTTGATGCAACCCGGGTTATTCAGGATATAGATGGGCAATGAATAATCGCAGTGACGCTATGAGATTCTGATTTTTACCTGTGCGCCGGTGCTGTGTTTTCTTATCGTTTATTTTATGCAAAGTATCATGATGAGATAATTGGTTTCTCTGGTGTTAATTAAGCATGAATTTAAAATTAAAAAGTAATATCGGGGTTATTATTCTGATCATTCTCGTCGGCATCTATATTTTTGCGTTGGGTGAGTGCTGGAACTACCTTCTGGATAGCCACTGGATTGCTCTCGTCGACTAAAAGTCGCCATCGCTTGTCTTTGGTGTTACCCCATGGTCCGACGTCTGCCCTCTGTTCAGCGAGTCCGTCGTTTCCCGACGCCATAAGCGTGCAGAGCGCCAGGATGACTTTCCGTATTGGATCGCCCGTCGGCTGGATTTCGTGCTTTGTTTAACAATGTATTTACATTGTAAATGATGTTAATTAACCAGGAATTATTGACCTCGCGCATCATTTTGTACAAAAAATAACCATATCATATCTGTGGTAAAGGATGACAGAGGAGGAAACCTGATGAGCGTTGACAGACTGTATCGTCACCTTCTGAATAAGCTGATTAATGCCCACATTGATCTCGATGCTTATTTGCAGTTGCGCAAAGCGAAGGGCTATATGTCAGTCAGCGAAAATGAGCATCTGCGTGATAACTTGTTCGAACTGTGCGGTGAAATGCGTGAACACGGGCTGCGGCTGCAGCACGTTATTGCGCCGGAAGAGAGGGACGCTCTCCGTCTTGCAGGTGGAGCCGTTGCCTCTGCGGCGGTGTGCCTGATGAGCGGGCATCATGATTGTCCGTCTTATATTGCGGTTAACGTAGAGACGCTAGAACGCTGCCTGGCTGAATTGTCGCTGAATATTCATAAACTGAATAAGCTGGCGCCACTGTCCCACGTCTGAATTCAGGGGGAGGCGAGCTCCCCCTGCTTAATGTTATGTAAAAATCCCGTCCTGTTTCGTCCCGCTGGCTACCCTTATCAGCATTGCTGCCAACAGGAGGATGCCATGCGCCAGATTGCCACCGTAGTGACCCTTGCCGCGCTGTTGTTTCCCGCCGTGACCTATGCCGAAAAGGTGCGCGTTGACGTATTGCAAAACCAGCTTGACCATCCGTGGGCGCTGGCGTTTCTGCCCAATGACCAGGGGATGCTGATCACCCTGCGCGGCGGGGAACTGAAGCGCTGGCGCGAGGGAGACGGTCTCTCGGCGCCGATTGCGGGCGTGCCGAAGGTATGGGCCAACGGCCAGGGGGGGCTCCTGGATGTGGCCCTGGCGCCGGATTTTGCGCAATCCCGCCGGGTCTGGCTGAGCTACGCCGAAGCCGGCGATGACGGCAGGGCCGGCACCGCGGTGGGTTTTGGCCGCCTGAGTGACAACCTACAGCGGCTGGAAAACTTTCAGGTCGTTTTTCGCCAGCAGCCGAAGCTCTCTACCGGCAACCATTTTGGCGGGCGGCTGGTGTTTGATGGCAAAGGGTATCTGTTTATCGGGCTGGGCGAGAATAACCAGCGTCCGACAGCCCAGGATCTGGATAAGCTGCAGGGAAAAGTGGTCCGCCTGACGGAGGACGGCAAAGTCCCGGCCGATAACCCCTTTGTCGATCGGGCCGGAGCAAGAGCGGAAATCTGGTCTTACGGTATCCGCAACCCGCAGGGGATGGCGATGAATCCGTGGAGCCAGACTCTGTGGCTCAACGAGCACGGCCCGCGCGGCGGGGATGAGATTAATATTCCGCAGAAAGGCAAAAATTACGGCTGGCCGCTGGCGACGCACGGCATCAACTACAGCGGGCTGGCGATTCCCGAAGCGCAGGGTACCGCGGTAGAAGGTACCGAAGCGCCGCTTTTCTTCTGGCAGCACTCCCCGGCGGTGAGCGGTATGGCTTTCTACGATGCGCAGACCTTCCCGCAGTGGCGGCATAAGCTGTTTATCGGGGCGCTGAAGGATCAATCCCTGATTGTCCTGCGGGTGAACGGTGACGCGGTGAGCGAAGAAGAGCGTATTCTGCGCGACCGCGGTAAGCGTATCCGCGATGTGCGCGTCGGACCCGACGGCTATCTGTATGTCTTAACCGACGAGTCCAACGGCGAGCTGCTGAAGGTGAGCCCCGGGAGTTAGCCTCAGGTCACCGGAATCATCACCACGTTGCGCCACGCCTGGCGCTGGTTGAGCTGCTGATACCAGCGCTGCAGATGCGGGCGCGGCTGCCAGCTATCGACAATCGTCATCAGGTTGTAGACGAACGGCGCAACGGCAATATCGCCGAGGCCAAACGCGTCGCCGGACAGCCAGGCCGACGTCGCCAGTTCGTCATCAAGGATAGCAAACAGCGCTTCGCAGGCGGCGATACCGGCGGCAATCGCCGCCGGGTCGCGTTTTTCCGCCGGCGTTCTGACCAGCCCCATTAACACCGGGCGGTGGGCCGGGGAAAGCGAACCGTTTGCCCAGTCCATCCACTTGTCGCTCTGCGCCCGCTGCCGCGGAGCGTCTAGCCACAGACGGCCGTGGCCATACTCGGCGGCCAGATAGCGAATAATGGCGTTCGACTCCCAAAGCACGAGGCCGTTCGCATCATCTTTGAGCAGCGGCACCAGGCCATTTGGGTTCATCGCCAGATACTCCGGGTCATGATTGAGGCCGAACTCCAGCCCCGCGAGGATTTGCTGATAGGGGAGCGCCAGCTCCTCCAGCACCCAGCGTACTTTCTTCACATTGGTCGAATTATTCCTGCCCCATAGCGTAATCATCTCTGTTCCTGCCTTTTATTGAGCCGTCGTTGCAGCATGGTGAGCAATCATGTTGGAATAGAGATAATATTTAGGCAACCACGATCAAAAAAATTGCTCTGTTTTCAGCAGGGAGCGAGGTTATTGCGTAAACTTTAAAAACTTTACCAACTCGCTGTTTCTTTAAGGTCATTTGTACGCTTTACTCACCGGCTGCTGCTGCGCCGAGAGAGTGTTGCGGCATATTTTGTTTGGAAAGGATACTTGGGTGGCTCTTATGACGCATGATGCTTTTTCCCTTCGCGGCCTCGCGGCAGGCTGCGCACTTCTCGTTCTCGCGGCACCTGCGGTACAGGCAGCGGAACAACTCCCCGATGCCCCATCGATTGATGCGCGAGCCTGGATCCTGATGGACTACGCCAGCGGCAAAGTACTCAGCGAAGGCAACGCCGATGAAAAACTCGATCCGGCGAGCCTGACCAAGATCATGACCAGCTACGTGGTCGGCCAGGCGTTGAAAGCGGGTAAAATTAAGTCCACCGATATGGTGACCGTCGGTCGCGATGCCTGGGCCACCGGCAACCCGGTGCTGCGCGGTTCATCGGTGATGTTCCTCAAGCCGGGGATGCAGGTATCGGTCGAAGACCTGAATAAAGGGGTGATCATTCAGTCCGGCAACGATGCCAGCATCGCGATTGCCGACTACGTGGCGGGGAGCCAGGATGCGTTCGTCAGCCTGATGAACGGCTACGCCCAAAAAATGGGGCTGACCAATACCACCTTTATGACCGTGCATGGACTGGATGCGCCGGGGCAGTTCAGTACCGCGCGCGACATGGCGCTGCTGACCAAAGCGATGATCCATGACGTACCGGAAGAGTACGCTATCCATAAAGAGAAAGAGTTCACCTTCAACAAGATTCGCCAGCCGAACCGCAACCGCCTGCTGTGGAACGCCAGCCTCAACGCCGATGGCGTGAAAACCGGCACCACCGCCGGCGCAGGGTATAACCTGGTCTCCTCTGCAACTCAGGGCGATATGCGTCTGATTGCCGTGGTGCTCGGGACGAAGACCGATCGTATTCGGTTTAATGAATCCGAAAAACTGTTGACCTGGGGCTTCCGTTTTTATGAAACCGTGACGCCGATTAAACCGGACGCCACCTTTATCACCCAGCGCGTCTGGTTTGGCGACAGCAGCGAAGCCAAACTCGGGGCGGGAGAAGCCGGCTCGATTACCCTGCCGCGCGGGCAGCTGAAAAACCTGAAAGCCAGCTATACCCTGAAGGATCCGCAGCTGACGGCGCCGCTGAGCAAAGGGCAGGTGGTGGGAACCATCGACTTTAAGCTCAATGATAAAACCATCGAGCAGCGTCCGCTGATCGTCATGGAAGCGGTCAACGAAGGCGGTTTCTTTAGCCGGATGATGGACTTCGTGCTGATGAAACTGCACGGCTGGTTTGGCAGCTGGTTCTCGTAAGCCTCTGACCGCGCCCCGCGGGGCGCGGTCAGTACAGCAGTGAAATTTGTTTTTCTTTCGCCAGCGCGAGCAGATCGTCGTCCGGAGAGACATCGCTGGCAATCACGTCAAACTGCGATAAATCGCCCATCCGCGCCGGCCTCACCTTGCCGAACTTACTGTGATCGACCACCAGTACATGGTAGCGCGCGCTGCTCATCGCCCAGTGCTTAACCGGCAGCTCTTCGAGGTTATAGCAGGTTGCGCCCTGCTCGCAGTCGATGCCGGCCGCAGAATAGAAGGCGATATCCGGACACAGATGGCTGAGGGTGTCGCGCAGGCTTAGCGGTTTAAAAATCGCGTTGCTGGCATGGAATTCCCCGCCGCATAAAATAGCCCGGCACTGCGGTTTTTCCTGCAGCGCCAGGAAGGTGTTCAGCGAATAACAGACGCCGGTGAAGGGCAGGGCGTTATCGATCGCGTCGATGATCCACGGCGTGGTAGTCCCGCAGTCAAAAAAAGCCATCTGATGCGCTTCGAGCAACGCGGCAGCGTGGCGGGCAGCGCGGCGTTTCTCATCCACCAGGCGGGTTTTCTGGTCGCTGAGCAGGTAATGGGTCGCGCTGCGGGGCTCGAGGACAATGTAGCCGCCTAACAGCACCACCGGCCCGTTATGGCCGTTCAGATCGCGACGAATGGTCATTTCTGACACGCCCAGCAGCGACGCGGCCTCTTTTAAATGAAGCTTATCGCTGCGCTTGAGCGCCTGAATGAGCTGGCTGATGCGTTCATCACGACGTGTTTCCATATTCCCTCTAAGCTGAAATCGCCCTGCATCGGCAGGGCGTCAGGGGCAATTTTACCTGCCGGAAGAGGTTTAGTCACGCACCCAGCCTTTACGAATCGGCAGGGAGAAGCAAAGACGATACAGCTGCTGCAAATATTGATACAGCGAGCTGCCGCAGGCCTGCCATAGCAGCTGAGCGCCCAGACAGCCGCACATCCCGGTCAGCAGGCCGCCCAGCATATCCAGCGGCCAGTGTACCCCGAGATAGACCCGCGACCAGGCAATGGCGACGGCGGTCGCCATCAAGGCGGCGCCAGACCACAGGCGGTGCCAGAACAGGAACGCCAGCGCAAAGGTAAAACTGATGGTGCCGTGATTGCTGGGGAAGGAGTTATTCGGCGAGTGGTGCAGGAACTGATAGCCCGCGCCGGCGACGAATGGGCGGTCATGCGGAAAAAGGAAACCAAAAATCCATGACAGGCTCAGGCTTATCGCCAGCGCCAGCATCACTTTAAAAACCAGCTGACGCTGATGGGGTCCCCACAGCCATAGCGCGGCGGCCAGCAGGGGCACAATCAGAATCACATCTTTGGCAATCAACGTCGCCAGGCGTATGACCCACGACGGCGAAGCGGGCGTGGCGTTGATTAAGGCAAATAGCGCGTAGTTGATATTTTCCAGCATACTTCCAGGCTCTTGTTATCCGATAGCAATAAGCCGCCCACCTTAAGAGTCGGTGGCGATGAGGTAAAGCAGTATTGTCTTAATTATCAGCTTGTTAAGAACCTACCGCGGGGCGATATCTTCGCAAACAGGCCACAGAGTCTGAGTATATCGTCTGTAACCTAATTGAAATATAAACGAAATATAGACAGGCCTATTTAAAATGGCGGCGGCGTGGACGGTCAGATGGGGAACCGGGAGCTATTTTTAATCGTCACTCATAATTCACTATCTCCCCAGCCAGACTTTCATTAAACTTTGCGCGATTTTTATTTTAATAAGAGATGGCATGCAGAATTATTCGCTTTCAGGCAAACGCCTCGGACGGCAGGCGCTGCTTTTCCCGCTGTGCCTGGTGCTATACGAATTTTCCACTTATATCGGCAACGACATGATCCAACCGGGCATGCTCTCGGTGGTGGAAGAGTTCCAGGTGGGCAACGAATGGGTACCTACCTCCATGACCGCCTACCTCGCCGGCGGCATGTTTTTGCAGTGGCTGTTAGGGCCGCTGTCGGATCGCATTGGCCGCCGCCCGGTCATGCTCACCGGGGTGGTGTGGTTTATTGTCACCTGTCTGGCGACGCTGCTGGCGCAGACTATTGAACAGTTCACGCTGCTGCGCTTTTTACAGGGCATCAGCCTGTGCTTCATTGGCGCGGTGGGCTATGCCGCGATTCAGGAGTCATTTGAGGAGGCGATGTGCATCAAAATCACCGCCCTGATGGCTAACGTTGCGCTGATTGCACCGCTGCTTGGCCCGCTGGTGGGGGCGGCGTGGGTGCATATTCTGCCGTGGGAGATGATGTTCGTGCTGTTTGCCGTACTGGCCGCCGTCGCCTTTTTTGGCCTGCAGCGCGCGATGCCGGAAACCGCGACCCGCATGGGTGAGAAGCTATCGATGAAAGAGCTGGGCCGCGACTATGGCCTGGTTCTGAAGAATCTGCGCTTTGTCGCCGGCGCGCTGGCGACCGGCTTTGTCAGCCTGCCGCTGCTGGCGTGGATTGCCCAGTCGCCGGTGATTATTATCAGCGGGGAGCAGGCCACCAGCTATGAATATGGCCTGTTGCAGGTGCCGATCTTCGGGGCGCTGATCGCCGGCAACCTGGTGCTGGCGCGTTTAACTTCACGGCGCACGGTACGCTCGCTGATTATCCTCGGCGGCTGGCCGATTATGGCCGGGCTGCTGCTCTCCGCGGTGGCGACGGTGGTCTCTACCCACGCCTATCTGTGGATGACCGCCGGACTCAGCGTCTATGCCTTCGGGATTGGTCTGGCGAACGCCGGGCTGGTACGCCTGACGCTGTTTGCCAGCGAGATGAGTAAAGGAACGGTGTCGGCGGCGATGGGGATGCTGCAAATGCTGATTTTTACCGTCGGTATTGAAGTCAGCAAGCATGCGTATGCCCTGGGCGGCAGCGGGGTCTTCAGCCTGTTTAACCTGCTCAGCGGCGTCCTGTGGCTGGCGATGATTATCTATTTTCTCAAGGATAAGTCCGTGGGGAACTCCAACGACCCGCAGGCATAGCGTCAGGGCTGACGGGTGCGGCGAGGCTGGCCGCACCCGGCCGGCATCAGGCAAACGGCGCTTCGCGATTTAGCACTTTATCAATAATGTGCAGTACCCCTTCTTCATTGTTATGCGGCGCATCGTATCCGGCGACGGCTTTAACCGGCGCGGCGGCGTTGGCCATCGCAAAACCAAACCCGGCATGTTGCAGCATTTCGATGTCGTTTCCGCTGTCGCCGAAGGCGACCACTTCATGATTATCAATGCCCCAGCGCTCCTGCAGAATGCGCAGGCCGTTGGCCTTGTGGATCCCGGGAATGATCAGGTCGATGCTGCCGTAGCCGGTGGCTACGGCAGTCACCATAGCGCCTAATGCGGCATGCAGCTGCGGCTGGAGGTGCGGGATCAGCCGGTCGGGAACGTTGAGGCCGAATTTCAGAATCACGTCGTCAATCGCGGCAAAATCATCCACCAACTGCAGGCGATGATAGTACTTCGCGGCAACCGTCTTCAGCGCGTCGTTATAGCGATTGAGCGTCCAGGCGCTGCGTTTGCCGCAGGCGATAATGTCAATATCTTCCAGCGTGTACAGGTAGTCGACCACGGTGTGGAAATGGTCCTTCGGTAACTGGCAGTTGAAGACGTCAACTCCGGCGCTCACCACCCAGCCGCCGTTTTCCGCGACGAAGGAAATCTCGTGGGCAATTTCCGGGAAAAACGAAATCAGCTGATAATACTGGTTGCCGCTGGCGACCACGAAGCGAATATCCTGCTCGCGCATCCGCTGATACTGGCTCAGGAAGCGCTGGCGATTATAGGTTTTGGCATCGTTTAAGAAGGTGCCATCCATGTCGACTGCAATCAGTTTAATGCTCATCAATTGTTCTCCATGACCGGTTCATGCTGTGGCCTGGCCACCGCACGGGCGACCAGGGCAGCCACCAGCACCAGACCCAGCACCACCATCATGGCGCTGCGCAGGCCGAAATGTTCGCCGAGGAAGCCCAACAGCGGCGGCCCGACAAGAAAGGCGAGGTAGCCGGTTATCGCCACCACGCTGACGCGCTTCGGCGCATCCGGCCCGGTGTCGCTGGCGGCAGAAATGGTCAGCGGGAAACCGAGCGAGGCGCCGAGTCCCCACAGCAGCACGGAGATACCGGCCACCCACGGGTTGTCGACGAAAATGATCAGACCGATGCCCAGCGCCCCCATGATGGCGCTGGCGCGGACCACCGTAACCCGGCTGTAGCGGTCGATAAACCAGCCGCCGGTGAAGCGACCGAGGGTCATCCCGAGGGTGAAGCCGGCGTAAATTAACGAGCCGGAGGTCGGACTGAAGCCGTGGCCGTCAACCATCAGCAGCGGCAGCCAGTCGTTGGCGGACCCCTCCGCAAAGGCCATGGCCAGCACCACCACGCCAATCAGCAGCAGCTGGACATCGCGCCACACCGGGAGACCTTTTGCTTCGTGATGGGCGGTTTCGGGCGCGTTCTGGCCGGTGCCGTCCGGAATGGCGCGAATGGCGATAGCGATCGGCGCGATCGCCACCAGCGCCGCCAGCAGAATATGCGGCGCGGCGGGCAGGCCAAAGCCGGTCACCGCCATACCTACCCCGGCGCCGAACAGCGTGCCGAAGCTGTAAAACCCATGCATCATCGGCAGGACGGTTTTATGCATTTCCCGCTCAACGGCGGCGCCTTCGACGTTAATCGCCACTTCCGCCGAGCCGAAGCTGGCGCCAAAAATAGCCAGACCGAAGGCAAACAGGGCGGCGGAGGTGAGCCACAGCGCCAGGCTGAGCACCATCATACCTACGACTGCGCAGGACATGGTGGTGCGAATGACTTTGCGGGTGCCGAAGCGTTTAACCAGCCACGCAGAACAGAGAATACCGCTCATCGAGCCAATCGACAGACCAAACAGGACGATACCCATTTCCGCCGTCGATAGCGTCAGCAGATCGCGGATCGCCGGCGTACGGGTGGCCCAGGAGGCCATCAATAAACCGGGAATAAAGAAGAACATAAAAAGTGCCCACAGCCGAAGCCGCAGGGCTCTGCGGGAGGTTTGCGTTGTCATCCGTTAACGTCAGTGAATGAGAAGATGGAGACAACAGTAGCAAGGTTGTGTACATTTGTACATATTCTTCGGAATGCCCGTTCCCTCAACGCCAGCATGGCCCGGGCAACGGCATTGCCGCCGGAGCGCAGCGCGAATGACTGCCAATAAGAGGAAAGATATGGCCCGTCGACCGAACGACCCGCAGCGCCGGGAGCGCATTTTGCAAGCGACCCTGGATACCATCGCCGCCCACGGTATTCACGCGGTAACCCACCGTAAAATCGCCAGCTGCGCCGAAGTTCCGCTCGGTTCGCTGACCTACTATTTCAGCGGCATTGAAGCGCTGATTGAAGAGGCGTTTCGCCTCTTTACCCGCGAGATGTCGGCTCAGTATCAGCAGTTTTTTACCACGGTCAGCAGCCGTGAAGAGGCGTGTGATGCGATTGCTGAGCTGATCTTCAGCGCCCAGGTGACCACCGCGCGAAATATGGAGCTGATGTATCAGCTGTATGCGTTTTGCAGCAGCCAGCCGGCGCTGAAGGCGGTAATGCAGCACTGGATGCGGCGCAGTCAGCAAACGCTGGAGCAGTGGTTTGCAGCGGAAACGGCTCGTGGACTGGATGCGTTTATCGAGGGCATGACCCTGCATTTTGTCACCGATAGCGCGCCGCTCTCTAAGCAGGCCATCCGCCTGATGGTCGGACGCCTGGCGGGAGAGGCGAACGCGCCATAGCGCGCAGCGCGTCATGCGCATTGACCGGTCCGTCGCCCGCGCGCGCCGCACAGATTTCGCGGGCAGCCCGATCCAGCTTATTCTGGTTGCGCGCGCCGGGATAGATCCGCGCCCCTCGCGGCCATGACATGTGCCGCGGCGCTGCCAGGTGCGCCGCTCCCGCCGAAGATAACCGCGACCTTGGTTTGCGCCAGCATCGCGTTTCCTCTCAGCGGTCTGGGTCCGTCAAAAGTACGGGCAATAATCGGGGGATGCAAATGCCGGGGGCAAGGCGTCCGCGATTGGGCATCTGGCAACGGAAAGTGAACAGCCTGTGCAGGCGAGGTTGAGCAGGGTTGGGAGGATTGTTCTGCACGCAGATGGCAGGCAACAAAAAACCCATCAACCTTGAACCAAAATGGCGGGGTTGATGGGCTCCACAAAATGGGGACATCAAAGAAAAGCAGTGGCACTACTTATGACTGATGCCTGAGAGAAAAGTTCTGCCTCTCGCCATTTTTTTCTGAAATATTTACTGTAGCCCTGGCCAGATGATGACTATCAGCGTCCCCGCGAGGGTGAGCAGCACGTTGGCAATCGCGTAAGTTCCCGCATAGCCCAGCGCCGGAATGTTGCTGCGCGCGGTATCGCTGATGATTTCCATCGCCGGGGCGCAGGTACGCGCGCCCATCATCGCGCCAAACAGCATCGCGCGGTTCATGCGCAGCACATAGGCGCCGAACAGGAAACAAATCACCACCGGCACCAGGCTGACAATCAGACCCGCCGCCAGCATCTGGCCGCCGACAGCCCCCAGACCGTGCCCGATGCCGGATCCCGCGCTCAGGCCGACGCCGGCCATAAACACCATCAGACCGAACTCCTTCACCATATTCAGCGCCCCCTGCGGGATGTAGCCGAAGGTCGGGTGGTTGGCGCGCAGGAAGCCGAGCATAATCCCGGCGAACAGCAGCCCCGCGGCGTTACCGATGCCGAAGCTAAAGGAGCTGAACTGGAAGGTGATCATCCCGATCATCAGCCCGACGATAAAGAAGGCGCAGAAGGCGAGCAGGTCGGTGACCTGGCTGTGGATCGAGATAAAGCCAATGCGATCGGCGACGGTTTTGACCCGCCGCGCATCGCCGCTGACCTGCAAAACGTCGCCCTTGTTGAGCACCACGTTATCGTCGATCGGCATCTCAATCTGGCTGCGAATGACGCGGTTTAAGAAACAGCCGTGGTCGGTCAGCTTCAGCTGCGCCAGGCGGCGGCCTACGGCGTTATGGTTTTTGACCACGATCTCTTCGGTGACGATGCGCATATCCAGCAGGTCACGGTCGAAAACCTCTTTGCCGTTACGGAAGCTGGGGTCGAGACGGGCGTGCGCGTCCGGGTAACCCACCAGCGCGATATCATCACCTTTCTGCAGTACCGCATCGCCATCCGGGTTCGCCAGAATCCCGTTACGGCGAATACGTTCGATGTAGCAGCCGGTCTGACGATAGATCCCCAGCTCACGCAGATTTTTCCCGTCAGCCCAGGCCACCAGCTCCGGGCCGACGCGATAGGCGCGGATCACCGGCAGATAGACTTTGCGTTTAGAGTCGGTATCGAGCCCGCGTTCACGGGCGATTTGCTGGGCGCTGGTTTGCAGATCCTGATGCTGCAGCTTCGGCATATAGCGAGCGCCGACGATCAGACTGACGAGGCCAATCAGATAGGTCAGGGCGTAGCCGAGGCTCAGGTGGTCAAGGGACAGCGCCAGCTGGTCGCTGGGCAGGCCAAAATGGCGGAGCGTATCGCCCGCGCCCACCAGCACCGGCGTTGAGGTCATCGCCCCGGCGAGCATCCCCGCCGTCAGGCCGATGTCCCAGCCGAACAGTTTACCCAGCCCTAACGCCAGCAGCATCGCGCTGCCAACCATCACCAGGGCCAGCATCAGATAGTTTTTGCCGTCGCGGAAAAAAATAGAAAAAAAGTTGGGGCCAGCTTCGACGCCGACGCAGAAAATAAACAGCATAAAGCCCAGATTTAGCGCATCAGTGTTAATACTGAAATGCTGCTGGCCTAATAATAATGAAACCACTAAAACGCCAATAGAATTACCAAGTTGTACCGACCCGAGGCGCAGTTTCCCGAGACAAAGCCCGAGGGCAAGTACAACGAATAATAACAGGATGTAATTCCCGTTTAACAAATCTGCGACGTTTATATTCACGAAAGCCAACTTCTCATTTACTAGTAAGTTGTTGAAGGAAATGGTTATTTGGTCTAAGGTTGCTCCAGTGTTCGCGTTGTCCCGAACCCTATTCTGGCATCCCGTTATAACCGGTAAAAATAGAGTCGGTAGTTTAATCCTTCCTGGATGCTGCGGCTAGTCACAATCTTTTTTACCTCGACGGGGCCAAATTGGCATGGATTGCCGGAATGCTTTATCTGACTGGACGAAATGAAATGGGTTGGAGGCAGAATCAGGAGGATGTTGTGAAATCTGAGCGTGCCTGGATCGGTATTACCTGCGGGTTCTTGTTGTTTATTGTGGTGTGCTTATCGCTGTTACTGCATATGAAAGGCGTCTTTCGCGCCGGTGGCAATCCTGAGGTCGGGCTGCTTTTTTTTCTGTTGCCCGGCGCGGCTGCAAGCTGCCTCTCGCCAGGGCGACGGGTAATGCTCCCGCTGGCGGGAGCTATTCTGGCGGCCCCGGTCTGCCTGCTGGTGATGCGGCTTTTTTTTGCGACGCAACGTACGTTCTGGCAACAGCTGGCGTGGTTATTTAGTGCGGTATTCTGGTGTGCGCTGGGGGCGTTGTGCTTTTTGTTTATCTGCGCCTGGTTAGACACCAGGCGCAAGCACTCGTCAGAGGAATGAGCCGGCTCAGGCGAACAGACCGAGATTCTCTTTCGCCCACGCTTCAAAATCCGTGCAGCCGCCGATATGTTTTTGATCGACAAAGATCTGCGGCACGGTCTCAACCGGCTTACCTACGGTCTTTTCCAGATCGCTCTTGCTGATGCCTTCAGCATGAATATCCACGTAGCGGTAGTTAAAATCATCACGTTCGTTGGTCAGTTTTTCCGCCAGCTCTTTGGCGCGAACGCAATACGGGCAGCCTGGACGACCAAAAATAACGGTAAACATGCTTTCTCTCCTTAAACTCTCAGCCGGATGGCGAATGGCGGCTATGATGCCCCGTTATGCCGGTGAGTAAAAGAAGGTTCTGCCTTTTTCTCCGATGGTTTAAGGCTATGTTTGATAAATGTCTTCGTGGTTAAATCACTATACTGTCCCTGCTACGCGGCGATCGGCCGATCGATCGCGCGGCCCACATTGACCGGAGGAGAGTTATACGATCGCCCGCCATTTTGCCCAAAAGCGTTCTGCTGGTAGAGATTATTGGCATTGTGCTGCTGACCCTGGCCTGGCTCTCGCTGAACCAGTATTTGCGCCTGCCCGCGCCGTTTTCCGGCCCGACGGCCGCTCTGCTGATGATTTTCCTCGGCATCCTGCTGATGCTGCCAGCCGCTATCGCCTTAATGTGGCGAATGGCAAAGATCGTCGCGCCGCAGCTGACGCAAACGAAAAAAACACCTTCTTCACCACCAGACAGAGAACAACGAGATGACGCCGACCATTGATCTGCTGCGCAGCCACCGTTCCATTCGCCACTTTACCGATGCGCCGATCGACGATGAACAGCGCGCGGCCATTATCGCCAGCGCCCAGGGAGCCTCCAGCTCCAGTTTTTTACAATGCAGCTCAATTATTCGCGTCACCGATCCGCAGCTTCGCCAACAGCTGGTGACGATGAGCGGCGGGCAGCAGCACGTCGCGCGTGCGGCAGAATTTTGGGTATTTTGCGCCGATTTTAACCGCCTGCTGCAAATCTGCCCGGACGCCCAGCTGGGGCTCGCCGAACAGCTGCTGCTGGGGGCGGTGGATACCGCAATGATGGCGCAGAACGCGCTGGTTGCCGCAGAATCGCTGGGGCTCGGCGGCGTCTATATCGGCGGGATCCGCAACAGCATCGAAGCGGTGACCGAGCTGCTGAAGCTACCGCAGCACGTGCTGCCGCTGTTTGGCCTGTGCCTGGGCTGGCCGGCCGATGATCCGGACGTGAAACCGCGTATGCCTGCGGCGCTGCTGGTGCATGAAAATGCCTATCAGCCGGTGGATGATGCGGTTCTGGCGCAGTATGACGAGCAGATGGCGCAGTACTATCTGTCGCGCGGCAGCAACGCGCGCCGCGATACCTGGAGCGACCATATCCGTCGCACTATCATTAAAGAAAGTCGCCCGTTTATTCTCGAATATCTGCATAAGCAGGGGTGGGCAACGCGCTGATTGCGTGTACACTGCACCTGCTTGCCGTCCCGTCATTCGCTGGACAGGGCGGTCGTGGCGCAATTAACATATTGCAGGCCCGCCGGAGCGGGCCTTGTTGCAGAGGTGCAGGGTGAAAATTGCCATATTATCCCGGGATGGAACGCTTTATTCATGTCGTCGCCTGCGCGAAGCCGCGCACCAGCGCGGCCATCAGGTGGAAATCCTCGATCCGCTATCCTGCTATATGAACGTGAGCCCTGTCGCCTCATCGATTCACTATAAAGGCCGCCAGCTCCCGCATTTCGATGCCGTGATCCCACGCATCGGCTCCGCGATTACCTATTACGGCACCGCCGCGCTGCGTCAGTTTGAACTGCTGGGCAGCTATCCGCTGAATGAATCGGTGGCGATCACCCGCGCCCGCGACAAGCTGCGTTCGCTGCAGCTGCTGGCGCGTCAGGGGATCGATCTCCCGCTGACCGGCATTGCGCACTCTCCGGACGATACCAGCGATTTGATCGCCATGGTCGGCGGCGCGCCGCTGGTGGTGAAACTGGTGGAGGGCACCCAGGGCATCGGCGTGGTGCTGGCGGAGACGCGGCAGGCGGCGGAGAGCGTGATCGACGCCTTCCGCGGCCTGAACGCGCATATTCTGGTTCAGGAGTATATCGCGGAGGCGAAAGGGCGGGATGTTCGCTGCCTGGTGGTCGGCAATGAGGTCGTGGCGGCGATTGAGCGCCGGGCGAAAGAGGGCGATTTCCGCTCTAATCTGCACCGTGGCGGCGTGGCAACCGTCGCGACCATTAGCGAGCAGGAACGGGAGATGGCCATCCGGGCTGCGCAAACCCTGGGGCTGGACGTCGCCGGGGTTGATATCCTGCGGGCGACCCGCGGGCCGCTGGTGATGGAGGTCAACGCTTCACCAGGCCTGGAAGGTATTGAAACCACCACCGGGATAGATATTGCCGGGCGAATGATCGCCTGGATTGAGTGTCAGGCGACGCCGGAATTTTGCCTGAAAATGGGCGGATAATCCGCATCGGATACACTTTCATGGTATGCGCCGCGTTTTTTGCGTAAGCTATGGCGTCGTTTTTCCACAGTAAGAGGTCACAGGTCATATGGATTCACTGGTCGTTCCGGGTCTGGATACGCTGCGTCATTGGCTCGACGAATTAGGCATCAGCTTTTTTGAATGTGATTCCTGCCAGGCATTGCACCTGCCGCATATGCAGAATTTCGACGGCATTTTTGATGCTAAGCTCGATCTGGTTGACAACGTGGTGCTCTTTTCCGCCCTTGCGGAAGTGAAGCCTTCGGCGTTGCTGCCGCTGGCTGCGGATCTCTCGGCGATTAATGCCAGTTCATTGACCGTAAAAGCCTTCCTCGATATTCAGGATGATAATCTGCCAAAACTGGTGGTGTGCCAGGCCTTGTCCGTTGGCGTTGGTATCTCCTTTGAACAGTTTGGCTGGTTTGTGCGCCAGAGCGAAGAGCAGATCTCGATGGTTATCCTCGAAGCGGCGGCCAATCAGGTGCTGTATAAAGCCGAAGAGGAAGAGTACGCCGCTGAGGATATTCAGCACCATTTTCTTCACTAAACCTGTCGATGAATAGCGCAGCCACTACCATAGCGGCTGCGTATTACGCGCTTTTATTCTGCTATTAACCTTTCCTTACGGAATTTTTCACCGCTATTCTGCCGCTTTTGGCTTATCACGTAGACCGTTATTGCCTAAAAAATTGATAAAAGGCGTTTTTTTAGCTGGGCTATAGCCTCTTATTCTGGCT
>NZ_JBJDNH010000007.1:0-148551 GCF_044900465.1 Klebsiella sp. NPDC088457
GGGAAAACAACAAAATCAGTCCGGCGGAAGTGTAAAAAACCACCGGATTGATTTTGTCCTTTTCTCTGCTCGGCGAAAGGTCTGTCATCCAGTATCCTCACTGTTTTTGCAACTATTGAAATCCAAAACGGTAACAATTAAGACACATTTTATATTGAACGTCCAATCAAAAACCGCTTTAATAGATAAACAAAGCTGATGAATGGAACCAACGAAATGCCCAAACTGGGGATGCAACCGATACGCCAGCGGCAGCTCATTGACGCTACCCTGGAGGCGATAAACGAGGTGGGGATGCATGATGCGACTGTCGCGCAGATTGCCCGACGGGCAGGCGTATCGACCGGCATCATTAGTCACTACTTTAAGGATAAGAACGGGCTGCTGGAAGCGACGATGCGGGATATCACCGGCCAGCTCCGGCTGGCGGTGCTGAGCCGTTTGCAGGCCCTGCCCGGCGCCAGCGCCGGCAAACGGCTGCGGGCCATCGTGGCCGGCAACTTCGACGACAGCCAGATCAGCGGTGCGGCGATGAAAGCCTGGCTCGCCTTCTGGGCCAGCAGCATGCATCAGCCGATGCTCTATCGTCTGCAGCAGGTGAGCAGCAAGCGCCTGCTGTCGAATATCGTGTATGAATTTCAGCGCGAACTGCCGCGCGAACGGGCGCAGGAGGCCGGATATGGCCTCTCCGCCTTAATCGACGGGCTGTGGCTACGCGCGGCGCTGAGCGGTAAACCGCTCGATAAAGCCCGCGCCGAAACGCTCGCCGACCATTTCATCAGCCAGTATCTGCCACCGACTTCTCAATAATGGAGGAAACCATGTCCCGAATGGCCGAACAGCAGCTTTATATCCACGGTGGTTACGTCCCTGCCACCACCGGGAAAACCTTCGAGACCATCAACCCTGCCACCGGGGAAGTGCTGGCGACGGTCCAGGCTGCGGGTCGCGAAGACGTCGACCGGGCGGTAAAAAGCGCCCAACAGGGGCAAAAGGTGTGGGCGGCGATGAGCGCCATGGCGCGTTCGCGTATCCTGCGTAAAGCGGTGGATATTTTGCGCCAGCGTAACGACGAGCTGGCGCGTCTGGAGACGCTGGATACCGGTAAACCGCTGAGCGAAACCGCCGCGGTCGATATCGTTACCGGCGCCGACGTGCTGGAGTATTACGCCGGCCTGATCCCGGCGCTGGAAGGCAGCCAGATCCCGCTGCGCGACAGTTCATTTATCTATACCCGCCGCGAGCCGCTGGGCGTGGTTGCCGGCATCGGCGCGTGGAACTACCCGATCCAGATCGCGCTGTGGAAATCGGCGCCGGCGCTGGCCGCCGGAAACGCGATGATTTTTAAGCCAAGTGAAGTGACCCCGCTGACCGCCCTCAAACTGGCGGAGATCTACCGCGAAGCCGGCCTGCCGGACGGCGTCTTTAACGTCCTGCCGGGGATCGGCGCCGAAACCGGGCGGTATCTGACTGAACACCCGGATATCGCCAAAGTCTCGTTCACCGGCGGCGTCGCCAGCGGCAAAAAAGTGATGGCAAACTCTGCCGCTTCGTCGCTGAAGGAAGTCACCATGGAGCTGGGCGGCAAGTCGCCGCTGATCGTCTGCGACGATGCCGACCTCGACCTCGCCGCCGATATCGCGATGATGGCCAACTTCTACAGTTCCGGCCAGGTCTGCACCAACGGCACCCGGGTGTTTATCCCGGCGCGCGCGAAAGCGGCGTTCGAAGAGAAAATCCTCGCCCGCGTGGCGCGGATTCGTCCCGGCGATCTGTTCGATGAGCACACCAACTTTGGTCCGCTGGTCAGCTTCCCGCACCGCGACAACGTCCTGCGCTATATCGAGAGCGGTAAGCGGGAAGGCGCGCGTCTGCTGTGCGGCGGCGGCGTGCTGCAAGGCGACGCCTTCGCCAGCGGCGCGTGGGTTGCCCCGACCGTCTTTAGCGACTGCCATGACGAGATGACCATCGTCCGCGAAGAGATCTTTGGCCCGGTGATGTCGATTCTGACCTATGAAGACGAGGCGGAAGTGATTCGCCGCGCCAACGCCACCGAATACGGTCTGGCGGCAGGAGTGGTCACCCCGGACTTAAATCGCGCCCACCGCGTGATTCATCAGCTTGAAGCCGGGATCTGCTGGATCAACAGCTGGGGCGAATCCCCGGCGGAGATGCCGGTCGGCGGCTATAAGCACTCCGGTATCGGCCGCGAAAACGGCGTCATGACGCTCCAGAGCTACACCCAGGTAAAATCCATCCAGGTTGAGATGGCTCAGTTTCACTCCATATTTTAACCAGGAGGTCATTTTTGCAGTTTGACTACATTATTATTGGCGCCGGCTCCGCCGGCAACGTACTGGCGACACGGCTGACGGAAGATCCGCACACCACCGTTCTGCTGCTGGAAGCCGGCGGTCCGGATTATCGCTTTGATTTTCGCACCCAGATGCCGGCCGCGCTGGCCTACCCGCTGCAGGGCAAACGCTACAACTGGGCCTATGAAACCGAACCTGAGCCGTATATGAACCACCGCCGCATGGAGTGCGGACGCGGCAAAGGTCTCGGCGGATCCTCGCTGATTAACGGCATGTGCTACATCCGCGGCAACGCGATGGATCTCGACAATTGGGCCGCCGCGCCGGGCCTGGAGAGCTGGAGCTATCTCGACTGCCTGCCCTACTACCGTAAAGCGGAAACCCGCGACATCGGCGCGAATGATTATCACGGCGGCGACGGCCCGGTGAGCGTTGCCACGCCGAAGCAGAATAATAACCCGCTGTTCCACGCGATGGTGGAAGCGGGTGTGCAGGCGGGCTATCCGCGCACCGACGACCTGAATGGCTATCAGCAGGAAGGGTTCGGGCCGATGGATCGTACCGTCACTCCCCAGGGCCGCCGCGCCAGCACCGCCCGCGGCTACCTCGACCAGGCCCGCGGGCGCCCGAACCTGACCATTCGTACCCACGCCATGACCGATCATATTATTTTTGCCGGCAAACGCGCCGTCGGGGTCGAATGGCTGGAGGGCGACAGCACCGCGCCGACAAAAGCGACGGCCAGTAAAGAAGTGCTGCTCTGCGCGGGCGCTATCGCCTCGCCGCAGATCCTGCAGCGCTCCGGCGTCGGCAACCCGGATCTGCTGCGCCAGTTTGATATCCCGCTGGTTCACGACCTGCCCGGCGTCGGCGAAAACCTGCAGGACCATCTCGAGATGTATCTGCAGTATGAATGCAAAGAGCCGGTGTCGCTCTATCCGGCGCTGCAGTGGTGGAACCAGCCGAAAATCGGTGCCGAATGGCTGTTCGGCGGTACCGGTATCGGCGCCAGCAACCAGTTTGAAGCCGGCGGGTTTATCCGCAGCCGGGAAACGTTCGCCTGGCCGAACATTCAGTACCACTTCCTGCCGGTGGCGATTAACTACAACGGTTCGAACGCGGTGAAGGAGCACGGTTTCCAGTGCCACGTCGGCTCTATGCGTTCGCCAAGCCGCGGCCACGTGCGCCTGAAATCGCGCGACCCGCACGAGCACCCGGCGATTCTGTTCAACTATATGTCCAGCGAGCAGGACTGGCAGGAGTTTCGCGATGCGATACGCATCACCCGCGAAATCATGCACCAGCCGGCGCTGGATAAATATCGCGGACGCGAAATCAGCCCCGGCCTCGACTGCCAGAGCGATGCCGAGCTGGATGAGTTCGTGCGCAATCACGCCGAGACCGCTTTCCACCCGTGCGGTACCTGTAAAATGGGCTACGACGAGATGGCGGTAGTGGATGGCGAAGGCCGCGTGCACGGTCTGGAAGGCCTGCGGGTGGTGGATGCGTCAATTATGCCGCAGATTATCACCGGCAACCTGAACGCCACCACCATCATGATTGGCGAGAAGATGGCGGATGCCATCCGCGGCCGCCAGCCGCTGCCGCGCAGCACGGCGAGCTATTATGTCGCGGGCGATGCGCCGATACGCCGGTAACACGCTCACCTCCTCTCCCCGCGGGGAGAGGTCAGGTTACCTCGGCAAACGACGCGCTGAAGACCTCCAGCCGCTGCCTCCCCTGAGTATCGAAATTCTCCGTCGCCAGCCACGCGCAGGCCAATCACCGCGAACGGCACCAGCGCCTCAATCGTTCACTTTTCCCGCCGCCCAGTGAGCGGTGGCCGCCACGTTTGCCGGACAGCTGCTGGCAAGCCATGTCCAGTCGCCCTCATCGCCGAGCGCGTAGGCCGCAAACAAATCAGCGGCGTGGCGCGTCACATCCAGCGGCTCAAGCCGGCAAAACCGCCCGCAGAGCGGCGCACGCTTCAGGAGCCTCGCGCCCTGCCAGCCCGCGACAATATCATTCACCGTCTGCCCGTACTGATTGGATTGATTTCCGCCATACCGACACCGCATTGAATTGTAATAAATTTGTTATGGCAAGAAGCGGTATGGACAAAAAGCGCGCGGCGCTTTTTTTATTCATAACCCGAAGATATGAATTATTCTTTTTATGCATAAGGTTATCCGTATTTTGACTTTACGGCTGCGAGGAAGCGGCCTAACGTAGCGAAGCATAAATAATCAAAACAACATTTTTCAGGGATTGCTCATGACCAAAAAACTGCTCTCATTCCTGGTGCTGACCGCGCTCTCCGCCGCCGTCCATGCCGCTACGCCGCCGACCACTCTGGTTGTCGCCCAGGGCCTCGACGATATCGTCAGCCTCGACCCGGCGGAAGCCAACGAGCTTTCCAGCATTCAGACGGTACCGAGTCTCTATCAGCGCCTGGTTCAGCCGGATCGCGATAACCCTGAAAAAATCACCCCGATTCTGGCGGAAAGCTGGCAGGCGGACGCGGCAGCGAAAACGCTGACCATCAAGCTGAAAGCGGACGCCAGGTTCGCCTCCGGTAACCCGCTGCGCCCGGAAGATATTATTTTCTCCTACACCCGCGCGGTAACCCTGAATAAGTCCCCCGCTTTTATTCTCAACGTCCTCGGCTGGCAGCCGGATAATATTGCCAGCCAGCTGAAAAAAGTGGATGACCACACGCTGCAGCTGCGCTGGAGCGCCGACGTCAGCCCGGCGGTGGCGCTGAATATCCTCTCGACGCCGATCGCCTCGATCGTCGATGAGAAGCTGGTCGCCCCGAACGTGAAAGACAATGATTTCGGTAACGGCTGGCTGAAGATGCACTCCGCAGGCAGCGGCGCGTTTAAAATGCGCGTCTATCAGCCGCACCAGGCCATCGTGCTGGAGGCCAACGACAGCTCGCCCACCGGCGCGCCGAAGCTGAAAAGCATCATTATTAAAAACGTTCCCGATCCGGCCTCCCGCCGCCTGCTGATTCAACAGGGCGATGCCGACGTGGCGCGCGATCTCGGCGCCGATCAGATCGCCGCCCTGCAGGATAAACCCGGCGTCAAGGTGCTGAGTATCCCGTCAGCCGAGCAGAATTACCTGGCCTTTAACACCGGCAACAGCGCCAACCCGCTGCTGAAAAACCCGGCCCTCTGGGAAGCCGCGCGCTGGCTGGTGGACTACGACGGCATCACCAAAGATCTGCTCAAAGGGCAGTATTTCGTTCATCAAAGTTTCCTGCCGGTCGGCCTGCCGGGCGCGCTGGAGAATAACCCGTTTAAATTCGATCCGGCGAAAGCCAAAGCGATCCTCGCCAAAGCCGGGATTAAAGATGCGCACTTCACCCTTGATGTGGAGAACAAACCGCCGTTTATCACCATCGCCCAGTCGATGCAAGCCAGTTTTGCCCAGGGCGGCGTGAAGATTGATCTGCTGCCGGCGGCCGGCAGTCAGGTGTATGCCCGCGTGCGGGCGAAACAGCATCAGGCGGCGATCCGTCTGTGGATCCCGGACTATTTCGATGCCCACTCCAACGCCAGCGCCTTCGCCTGGAATGATGGTAAATCCAGCACCGTCGCCGGTCTGAACGGCTGGCAGATCCCGCAGCTGAATCAGGAAACGCAGGCGGCGCTCGCCGAGCCGGACCCGGCAAAACGCCTTGATCGGTATAAAAAAATGCAGGAAGAGCTGCAGCGCAGTTCGCCGTATGTGTTCGTTGACCAGGGCAAAACCCAGATCGTGGTACGCGATAACGTGAAGGGTTATCAGCAGGGCCTGAACGCCGATATGGTCTGGTATGATCGGGTAACCAAGTAACGCGCTTTTTGTCGTCCGGAGAAGGCTTTTCGCCGCCAGCCGGGGCAAGCCCCGGCTGGCGCTGCGCTTCGCCGGCTACCGGCACAAACCGACCGGCTTAACCAACGGAATTCACATGTCAGTTGTTTTACCCACCAGAGCAGAGCGGCGCAGCAGGCGTCCTCTGCTCGCGCTGTTTCAGGGGCTGCTCACGCTGGCGCTGACCCTGCTCGGCCTGCTGCTGGCGACGTTTGCGCTTTCGGCGCTGTCGCCGGTCGACCGGGTGCTGCAAATCGTCGGCGACCATGCCAGCCAGTCCACCTACGATCAGGTTCGCCACCAGCTCGGCCTCGATCGGCCGCTGCCGGTCCAGTTCTGGCACTATCTGGTCAATCTTGCCCACGGCGATCTGGGCATCGCCAGTTCCACCGGCCAGCCGGTGCTGCACGATCTGCTCGCCACCTTCCCCGCCACCCTCGAGCTGGCGACGCTGGCGCTGATCGTGGGCGCCCTGCTGGGAGTCATTGCCGGCGTGCTGTGCGCCCGCTACGTTGGTTCCCCGGGGGATCTGGCCGTCCGTACCTTTACCCTGCTCGGCAACTCGGTACCCATTTTCTGGCTCGGCCTGCTGATGCTGGCGCTGTTCTATGCCCGATTGCAATGGACCCCCGGACCGGGGCGACTGGACGATATCTATCAATATACCGTCGAGCCGCGTACCGGCTTCGTGCTGATTGATACCTGGCTCTCCGGCGATAAAGAGGCCTTCAAAAACGCCGTCGGCCACCTGGTGCTGCCGGTGCTGCTGCTGGGATACTATTCTCTGGCCAGCATCACCCGTCTGACCCGCTCCGCCTGCCTCAGCGAGATGAATAAAGAGTACATCCTGCTGGCGCGCGCCAAAGGCGCCAGCGAGATGACGATCCTGATTCACCACGTGTTGCCGAATATTCGCGGCACCCTGCTGACGGTTATCGCTCTGGCCTGGACCTCGATGCTGGAAGGCGCGGTGTTGACCGAGACCGTCTTCTCGTGGCCGGGAATTGGCCGCTACCTGACCACCGCGCTGTTTGCCGGGGATACCACGGCGATCATGGGCGGCACGCTGCTGATTGGCGCGAGTTTTGTCCTGATCAATAACCTCACCGATCTGCTGGTGCGGTTAACCGACCCGAGGGTGCGCTGATGCCGACTTATCTGTTCTGGCGTCACCTGCGCCGCTCCCCCGCCGCCTTTTGCGGGCTGGCGATGATTACGCTGTTCCTGCTGGTGGCGCTGTTCGCCCCGTGGCTGGCGCCGCTCGATCCCAACTGGCAGGATGCCGCGGCCCGTCTGCAAGGCCCCGGCGCCCGGCACTGGCTCGGTACCGACAGCTACGGCCGCGACCAGCTCTCGCGCCTGATTTACGGCGCGCGTCCGGCGCTGGGGCTGGTGGCGCTGGTCACCCTCATCACCCTGCCTGCCGGTCTGCTGGTAGGCATTCTTTCCGGCTACTACGGCGGCTGGCTGGAGCGCATCCTGATGCGTTTTACCGACGTGGTGATGTCGATGCCGCGGCTGATTCTGGCCTTTGCGTTTGTTGCCATGCTGGGGCCGGGGCTGGTCAACGGCGCGCTGGCGCTGGCGCTGACCACCTGGCCCGCCTATGCCCGCCAGGCGCGTAGCGAAATTCAGCGCCTGCGCCATAGCGATTACCTCGCCGCGGCGGAGATGATGGGCATTCGCGGCTGGCGGCTGCTGATCGGCCACATTCTGCCGCTGTGCCTGCCTTCCGCCATCGTGCGCCTGGCGCTGGATCTCGCCGGGATTATTCTCGCCGCCGCCGGTCTGGGCTTCCTTGGCCTCGGTGCCCGTCCGCCGATGGCGGAATGGGGGGCAATGATCGCCGATGGTATGCAGGTCATTTTCGATCAGTGGTGGATTGCCGCCGCACCCGGCGCGGCGATCCTGATCGCCAGCCTGGCGTTTAACCTGCTGGGCGACGGCCTGCGCGATATTCTGGAGCCGCAACATGACTGATACCCGCCTTGACGTACAAGGATTATCTATCGACTACCCCTCCGCCCGGGTAGTGAATAACGTCAGCTTTACTCTCGGCAACGAACGTCTGGCGCTGGTGGGCGAATCCGGCTCGGGGAAATCGATGACCGCCCGCGCCCTGATGGGGCTGGTGCGCAAGCCGGGCGCGGTCAGCGCCACGACGCTGAATGCGCTGGGGCGCGATCTCCTGACCCTTAACGATCGCGGCTGGCGCGCGCTTCGCGGTAACGATATCGCCATGGTGTTGCAGGATCCGCGCTATGCGCTGAACCCGGTGCAGAGTATTCAGGCGCAGCTGGAAGAGGCGCTGACCCTGCATCAACGTCTGAACCGTCGCGCGCGGCTGGAGGCGGTGAAAGCCGCCATTGCCGCCGTCGGCCTCGATTTACCGGTGCTCAGCCGCTATCCCGGCGAGCTCTCCGGCGGCATGGGGCAGCGGGTGATGATCGCCATTGTCCTGCTGAATAACCCGAGGGTGCTGATCGCTGACGAACCCACCTCGGCGCTCGACTCCCGCCTGCGCAATCAGATCCTCGAGCTGCTGGTTGAGCAGTGCGAACAGCGGCAGATGGCGATGCTGCTCATTAGCCACGATCTGCCGCTGGTGGCGGAACACTGCCACCGGGTGCTGGTGATGTATCGAGGCTCACAGGTGGATGAGATGGCGGCGCGCGAGCTGCCGCTGGCGACGCATCCCTATACCCGTACGCTGTGGACCTGCCGCCCCGCTGCCAGCACTTACGGCCAGATGTTGCCCACTCTCGACAGGAATCAGGATCTTACGGAGGCGACCCATGGCGCTGGTTAATCTCGACTCACTCCAGGTGATTTTCGCAGCAAAAACGGCGGTCTCCGCCGCCAGTTTCCGCGTGGAGGCCGGAGAAACCTTCAGCCTGATCGGCGCCTCGGGCTGCGGGAAATCGACCATTCTACGGGTTCTCGCCGGTCTGCAGCGCGACTGGCGCGGCAAGGTTGAGCTGTTCGGCAAAGCGATGACGCCCGGGGTGCGCTTTCAGGGCGAGCTGCGGCGTAATGTGCAGATGGTATTTCAGGACCCGTACGCGTCGCTGCACCCGAATCATACCCTGTGGCGAACCCTGGCCGAGCCGCTGAAAATCCACGGCATCGGCGACATTTCGCAGCGGGTGAATACCGCGCTGGAGCAGGTGGGGCTCCCCGCCGACGCCGCGCGCCGCTACCCGCATCAGCTCTCCGGCGGCCAGCGCCAGCGCGTGGCTATCGCCCGGGCGCTGCTGCTCCGTCCGCGGATTCTGCTATTGGATGAGCCGACCTCGGCGCTGGATATGTCGGTGCAGGCGGAGATCCTCAACCTCCTGAACCGGCTGAAGCAGGAGCACGGGATGACCTATCTGCTGGTCAGCCATGATGCCGATGTGATTGCGCATATGTCGGATCGGGCGGCGCTGATGGCCGAAGGGGTGATTCAGCGCTTCTTCGACCGCGAAGCGCTGATACAGGGCGAACACCGGATGGCATGATAAGCCAGCCATCCGGGAATAACCGGCGGCTTATTTCGCCAGGTGGGTAAAGCGTGCGAAGACGTGGTCAAAAATCGCCAGCCCTTTCTGTACCTGCGCGGCGCTGATGGTGCATGGCGGCACCACGTGAATGCGGTTTTCCACCACAAATGCCAGCAGCCCCGCGTCGGTTAACGCCCCCTTCATCGCCGCCATATCCGCCGCGGTTAACGGCGTTTTTTGCGTCTTGTCGCTCACCAGCTCCAGCGCCTGGAACAGACCCCGCCCGCGCACATCGCCGATGATGGCGTATTTCGCCGCCAGCGCTTCCAGCCCCGGGCGCAGGACTTCATTACCTACCTGCGCGGCGTTTTCCACCACCTGCTCTTCTTTCATCGCATCGATGGTGGCGACAATCGCCGCCATCGCCAGCGGATGGCCGGAATAGGTTAAGCCCCCGGCAAAGAAATGGTCGTCAAAGTAACGGGCGATCGGTTCGCTAATCAGCACCCCGCCCGCCGGAACATACCCGGCGTTGACCCCTTTGGCGAAGGTGACCAGATCCGGCACCACGCCATCCTGTTCAAAGGCGAACCAGCTGCCGGTACGCCCAAACCCGGCCATCACCTCGTCGAGGATCAGCACGATGCCAAACTCATCGGCCAGCGCCCGAACGCCCTGCATATAGCCATCGGGCGGCACCAGGATCCCGGCGGTACCGGGAATGGACTCCAGCAGGATCGCGGCTATCGCCGTGGGGCCTTCGCACTCAATGATGCGCCGCAGGTGCGCCAGCGCGCGCTGGCACTCCTCTGCTTCGTTCGTCGCATTAAATTCGCTGCGATAGAGGTAGGGGTTAAAAAAGTGCACGTGGCCGCGCGAATATTCGTTCGGCACCCGCCGCCAGTCGCCGGTGGCGGCAATCGCGCTGCCGGTGTTGCCGTGATAGGAACGATAGGCCGACAGCACTTTATCGCGCCCGGTATACAACCGCGCCATGCGGATGGCGTTCTCGTTGGCATCGGCCCCGGCATTGGTGAAGAACACTTTGCTGAAGCCTTCCGGCGCCAGCGCCACGATGCGCTTCGCCGCCTCGCCGCGGGCAAGGTTGGCGGTGGCGGGGGCAATCGTCACCAGCGTTTCCAGCTGCGCCTTCATCGCCGCCAGCACGCAAGGATGCTGATAGCCGATATTGACGTTAACCAGCTGACTGCTGAAATCAAGGTAGGTTTTCCCTGCATAATCCCATAGCTCGCAGCCTTTGGCCCCGGCAATCACCAGCGGGCTCAGGTTGCCCTGCGTCGACCATGAGTGAAAGACATAAGCGCGATCCAGTTGGCGTACTTCGTCGTTGCTTACCGTTACGTCGTTGTCTATTGCCAGCTTCATACCCTGCCCTCTGATGTCGTTGTTGTTGTCACCATCATTGGTCCCATGGCGCCAAAAGGGATAGAGCCAGTGCGTTGAAAACGTTGTGACACCGTGTCACAACGTCATGTCGCGACTGTCCCTGTGCCGGTGCGTCCGGCGTTTTTATAGTGGGGAGGATAACGAGCACAGGAGAATGAAATGACGACCAAGAACGTGGTGTTTATTACCGGGGCGACCTCCGGTTTTGGGGAAGCGGCGGCACAGGTGTTTGCCGACGCGGGCTGGTCGCTGGTGCTCAGCGGGCGTCGCCTGGCGCGCCTGGAGAAACTGCAGGACCGCCTCGGCCAGCAGGTGCCGGTGCATATTATCGAGCTTGACGTGCGCGACAGCGATGCCGTCGCGGCGGCGGTGGCGGCGCTTCCCGCCGGGTTTGCCGATATCAAGACGCTGATTAATAACGCCGGACTGGCGCTGGCGCCGCAGCCGGCGCAAAAGGTGGATCTGCAGGACTGGAAAACGATGATCGATACCAACGTTACCGGCCTGGTCAACGTCACCCACGCGCTGCTGCCGACGTTAATTCAGCACGGCGCCGGCGCCAGCATTATCAACATCGGCTCTATCGCCGGCCAGTGGCCCTATCCGGGCAGTCACGTCTACGGCGCCAGCAAAGCATTCGTCAAACAGTTCAGCTACAACCTGCGCTGCGATTTGCTCGGCACCGGCGTGCGGGTGACCGATCTCGCCCCGGGGATTGCGGAGACCGAATTCACCCTGGTACGCACCAAAGGCGACCAGGCGGCCTCCGATAATCTCTACCGCGGCACCACGCCGCTGAGCGCCCAGGATATCGCGCAGCAGATGTACTATATCGCCACCCTGCCGGACCACATGAATATCAACCGCGTGGAGGTCATGCCGGTGCGTCAGGCCTGGCAGCCGTTCGCCATTGACCGGGACTAACGCACCACCAGCCCGGGCGGCGACCCGCCCGGGCTTTTTAGCGGCTAACGGCTGCTCTGCAAAAACTGACGTACTCGTTCTGAATCGGGGTTGTTGAAGAACTTCTCCGGCGGCGCTTTCTCAATCAGCAGGCCTTTTTCGAGAAACACCACCTCATCCGAGACCTGACGGGCGAACTCCATCTCATGGGTCACCACCACCATGGTGTAGCCCTCTGCCGCCAGCGCTTTCATCACCCCCAGCACTTCATTCACCAGTTCCGGGTCCAGCGCCGACGTCGGCTCATCAAACAGAATCACCTCCGGCGACATCGCCAGCGAACGGGCAATCGCCACCCGCTGCTTTTGCCCGCCGGAGAGGGTAATCGGCCAGGCGTCCGCTTTGTGCGCCATGCCGACCTTCTCCAGCTGCCGCAGGGCGATGGCGTGGGCCTCATCGCGCTTCATCCCTTTCACATGCAGCAGCGCTTCGCTGACGTTCTGCTGCACGGTCAGGTGCGGCCACAGGTTAAAGCTCTGAAACACCATCCCCACCCGTTCGCGAATCTTCGACAGCTGGCGATGGGACATCGCTTTGCCATTGTGTTCATCAAAACCCAGGCGCTGGCCGCCGATATGAATTTCGCCGCGATCCGGCTGTTCCAGCCAGTTCATACAGCGCAGCAGGGTGGATTTCCCCGAGCCCGACGAGCCCAGAATACTCACCACCGAGCCCTTTTCAACCGTCAGATTGATGTCACGTAACACTTCAACATTATCAAACTGCTTGGAGACGTTTTTGATGCTAACTGCAGTCGTATCAGGCATGACTCATTCCTCTTTTGATTCCCCAGGCGCTCAGTCGCTTAATCAGCAACTCCAGCAAAATGCTGATCGCCCAGTAAAGCGCAATGGCGACGATAAAAGCGTTAAACGGGATGAACCAGGTCGCCTGGACGCTGTTGGCCGCAGCGGTAATTTCCTGAACGGTGATAATGCTGAGAAACGCGGTATCTTTCAGGCAAATAATCAGCTGGTTGCCCATCAGCGGCAGCGCCGACGAGACGATATTAGGCAAAATAATCCGGCGGAATATCTGGTAACGTGAAAAGCCCTGCGCCACCGCCGCCTCAATATAGCCGGCGGAAAAGACCCGCCGCTGGCTGCGCAATATTTCAAAGAAATAGGCGCCGTGGTAGATAATCAGCGCCAGCAGACCCGCGGTCCAGGCCTCCATACTGATCCCCACTTCCGGCAGGCCGTAATAGAGCAGATAGGCAAGAATTAAAAAAGGGATCGCGCGCATCAGGCTGACAAAACCAATAATCAGGCGGTTAAGCAGCTTCTTCTGATATTCGGTCAGGTAACACAGCACAATTCCCAGCGCCAGCCCCGCCACGGCGGCGAGAATAAAGAGCTCAAGGGTGGCGAATAACCCGGCGATAAAGCTGTCGCGCGCTGACCAGATAATGGCCCACTGATTCATAGCTCCTCCTGTTGTTATCGTGCCAGGCGTTTCGCTTTCCGCTCCGCCATCCCCTGCAGCTTCAGCAGCAGGCCGATAATCACCACGTACAGCAGACCCGCCGCAAGGATCGGCGACAGGGGTTCATAGGTCACGGATGAGATGCGGTTGGTCACGCGGGTCAAATCAACCACGCCGATCACCGCGATCGCCGGGCTGCCTTTAATCAGGAACGACATTTCGTTGACCAGCGCCGGCAGGCTCTCGATCCACATCTGCGGCAGCATGATGTAGCGAAAATAGGTCCAGCGCCGCATCCCTACGGACTCGGCCGCTTCGCGCTGTTCGCGCGGAAACGTGCGGAACGCGTTGCGCCAGATTTCGGCGTTAAAAGCGGAAGTGTTGAGGGTCAGCGCCACAATCGCCGCCACGTTTTTGTCGAGATTAATGCCCACCGTCGGCAACGAGAGAAATAAAAACAGCACCAAGGTGACCAGCGGCGTGGCGCGGGCAAGGCTGATATACACCACCAGCAGCTGATCGATAACCGGGATCCGCAGCATCCGTACCAGGGCGATCAGCAGGCCAATCACCACCCCAAAGGCGATGGCGATGGCTGAAATCCAGAGGGTCGTCCATGCGCCTTCAATCAGTAACTGCCAGGAAATTGCATCCATGTGGCCCTCCTTCGCATTAACAGGCGGCGGTGACCCGCCGCGAAATGTTACAGACCCGCCAGCTTATGGAACTGTTCCGGGCTGGTAATCGCCTCCGTCGGGAGAGTGTCGTAGGTTTCGCCGAACCATTTTTTCTGCAGCTCCGCAAGCTTGCCGGTTTCACGCATATGATTGATAAACTTGGTCATATAGGCCAAAAGCTGCGGGGAGTTTTTCGGAATGGGCCACGCCATATAGCCCGGACCGGAAACCGCCAGCCCTTTGGCGAAGACCTTCGGTTTGGCTTTCGCCAGATCGTTAACCGAAATCACCACGTTAATCACATAGTCGAGACGTTTATTGGCGAGATCGGCGTAGGCTTCCGGATAGGAGGGATACTCCACCACCGGCCCCAGCTTGCCGCCGGTTTTCTCCAGCATCGCCTTCAGCTCAGGCAGCCGCGCCAGCAGCGCGCTGCCCGCCTGTACGCCCACTTTTTTGCCGCTCAGGTCGGCGATGGTATCGAGTGAATTATCCCCGGCGCGTTTCACGAAGTAGTGCTGCGCCGAAGCCCATGGCGGCGTGAAGTCAAAGACCTTCAGGCGGTCATCGGTGATCACCGCGCCGGTTAACGCCATATCGTACTGGCCGGTTGAGACCGCCGCTAACAGTCCGGTCCACGGCAGAATGCTCTGTTCGACGTGGAATTTCGCATACTTGCGCAACTCCTCCAGCATATCTTTGTTGAAGCCGTCGGCCTGGCCGTTACTCATAAAGTTAAACGGCGCGTAGTCGTCTTCAGTCGCGACCTTCAGGGTGCCGGATTTTTCGATTGCCGGAAGATCCGCTGCCGCGGCGTGATAGGTAAAGGCCATCGCCATAACGGCGCCCAGACACATTGAAGCCAATGATTTGTTCATCAATCCACCCTAATTAATTCGCCAGACGTGTTCATTCCCGAACATGAAAAGGTTTTGCAAAATATGTGCCGACGGAAGTTCCGGTCCGCGACTGATGAATGCGTTTTTACTGTAGGGAGCGTTTTTGTTTTCCGGATAGAGCCAGTTTCACCACGCCAGTGTGTCAGTCTCCCTCAGGATGGTATGGAATTTGCTGCAGTGTAGGGAGTGTGTGTTCACGTAAGGAGCCCCGCATGATTCGTCACCTTTTGCACGTCGAGTTCGACCAACGTCGCGGTTTGCAGGAACAGGTGCGGGAGACGTTGGTTAACGCCATTCTGAGCGGTATTTTCGCCGCCGATACGCCGCTCCCCTCCTGCCGCCAGCTGGCCAGCCAGCTGCGGGTGTCGCGCAATACCACGGCGCTGGTGTTTGAGGGTCTGGTCAGCGAAGGCTATCTGATCAGCCGGCCGCGCAGCGGCTACTATCTGCACCCGGATTTTCAACATTCCACGACCGCCGTCGCGGTTCAAAGTGCACCCGATGACCCGAGCGCTGCACCACGCTGGGGCACCCGGCTGCAAATGACCCCCAGTCAGCAGGAGTCGATTCTGAAACCCGCCGGCTGGATGAACTACCGCTATCCGTTTATCTATGGTCAGCCGGATACCCGCCAGTTCCCGTTGACCACCTGGCGTTCCGCGGCCAACTGGCTCCACGGCGGCGTACGCGATCCGGCCTGGGTGGTCGATCATATCGACCAGGACGTGCCGATGCTGATTGAACAGATCCGCACCCGGGTGCTGCCGAAACGCGGTATCGTCGCCGCGGCGGATGAAATTCTGATTACCCTCGGCTCGCAGAATGCGCTGTATCTGCTTACTCGCCTGCTGATGTCGCCCGCCACCCGGGTCGGGGTGGAGAACCCCTGCTTTCGCGAGGCGATCAACACCTTCCTGCTGGCGGACGCCGATATCGTGCCGCATCCGGTGGACGCGGAAGGAATGGTGCTCAACGATACGCCCTGCGATTACTATTACGTGACGCCCGGCCACCAGGTGCCGACCGGCGTAGCGATGAGCCAGGCGCGGCGCGGCCAGCTGCTGGAGCATGCGGCCCGCCACGATGCGGTGATTATTGAAGATGATTACGACTCGGAAAGTAACTTTACGCTCAACCCGCTGCCGGCGCTGAAAGCAAGCGACCGCTGCGGGCGGGTCATTTACGTCAGCAGCCTGTCGAAAGCCCTGTCGCCAGGGCTGCGGCTGGGCTTTATGGTGGCCGACCCGGACCTGATTGATGAGGCGCGGGCGCTGCGGCGGCTGGTTTATCGCCATCCGCCGACCAATATCCAGTACCAGATGGCGCACTTCCTCGCCCAGGGCCATTACGAAACCCATCTGCGGCGCTATCATTACGACTCCGCGCAGCGCTGGGAGCGCCTGAATAGCGCGCTACAAAATTACCTGCCGGAGTGCCGGATTATTCCCGGCAGCGAGCACGCCAACGCCTTCTGGCTGGCGACGCCGGAGCAGATCAATACCCAGCAGCTGACCTGGCGCGCCGCCCACGCCGGGGTGCTGATTGAGCCCGGCGCACGCCATTTTCTCAACGCCACCCCGCCGGATAATTTTTTCCGCATGGGTTTTCACGCCATCAATCCCGATGCGATAGAGCCCGGGGTGGAGGTCCTGTGCCACCAGCTGGCGCAGATGGGATAGCGGCGCGTTGCGCCTTATCCGGACGACCCGCCCCGTGGCCCCTGGAAGCACACTCCGTAGCCCGGCCAGGCGCAACGCCAGCCGGGGGATCCTTTCTCCAGGTTACGCCACCCGCGCGTATTGCAGCATGACCTGCAGCAGCACGTTCGCGCCGGCGGTAACGTGTTCCGGCGAGGCATATTCGATTTCGTTGTGGCTGATCCCATCTTTGCAGGGAATAAAGATCATTCCCGTGGGAGCCAGATAGCTCATATACACCGCATCATGCCCGGCGCCGGAGACAATCTCCCGCGATGGATAGCCAAGCAGTGCCGCCGCGTCGGCAATGGCCTGCCGGCAATCGGGATGAAACGGCGCCGCGGGATAGTGGCTGACCTCGTTCAACTGCACCGTCAGCCCGCTCTCCTGCTGCACGCGGGCGATAAAGGCGCGCAGCTGGCGGTCCATGTCATCCACTGCCGTATCGCTGATATTACGCATATCAATAGAGAACGTCACTTCGCCCGGCACCACGTTGCGGCTGTTCGGATAGACCTGCACCATCCCGACGGTGCCGCGCCCCTCTTCGCTGCCCCCGGCAATCGCCACCACCTCCTGCATAATACGGGTCGCGACCTGCAAAGCGTCCTGGCGCAGGCGCATCGGCGTCGGCCCGGCGTGAGACTCCTGGCCCGTGACCACGCAGTCGTACCAGCGGATGCCTAAAACGCCCTGCACCACGCCGATGATTTGTTGTTCATTTTCCAGGATCGGCCCCTGTTCAATATGGGCCTCAAAGTAGGCGCCGATCGGGTGGTCGCCCGGGGTCTGGCTGCCGATATAGCCAATCCGCGCCAGCTCGTCCCCCACCGTTTTGCCCGCGGCATCCTGCGCGGCATAGATCGTTTCCAGCGGGAAGACGCCGGCAAATACGCCAGAGCCCATCATCACCGGGACAAAACGCGACCCCTCTTCGTTGGTCCAGAACACCACTTCCATCGGCGCCTCGGTCTCAATATGCAGATCGTTAAGCGTGCGCATCACCTCCAGCGCCGCCAGCACGCCGTAGTTGCCGTCAAATTTGCCGCCGGTGGGCTGGGTATCGATGTGGCTACCGGCAACGATCGGCGGCAGCAGCGGATTACGCCCTTCACGGCGCATAAACACATTGCCGATTTTATCGATGGCGACGCTGAGCCCGGCCGCCTGCGCCCAGCCAATCACTAAATCCCGTCCCTGCCTGTCGAGATCGGTAAAGGTCAGGCGACAGCAGCCGCCCTTCGGCGTGGCGCCGATTTCCGCCAGCGTCATCAACGAATCCCATAACCGCTCGCCGTTAATACGCCAGCCGGCGGTTTCTGCAACCGGGGTAAAAAGGACCTCACTGCTCATCTTTGTCTCCTTGTGCGAACGCAACGGCCATCTCTACCAGCAGACGATCGCTGCCGCGCGGCCCTAAAAATGAAAGCCCCAGCGGCAGGCCGCCGACCTGGGCGACCGGCAGCGTCACCTGCGGCCGCCGGGTCATCACCGAAATCAACAGCAGATCGTGGGCAAGCCGGCGCGTGGACTCAATCTCATCGGCCTGCGCCGTCAGCAGCGGCGCGCCGTCGGGCACGGTCGGCAGCACCAGTACCGCGTCGCCCAACTGCGCCTGCCACCAGGCGCTAAAGGCCTCTCGCTGCTGGCAGGCGGCGTCATATTGCGCGGGGGTCACCGCTTTCCCCCACAGGAACCGCTCACGCACATCCGGCCCCAGCTGTAAGCCATCGCGCTCAATGATCTCGCCCTGCGCCTGCCAGGCCTCATATCCTTGAATCTGACGAAAGGCGAGATAAATCGCCTCACTGTCCGGGAGCGGCGCGTTCAGCGGGGCGATGGCGCCAAAAAAGCGCCCGAGTCGCTGGCAAACCGGCAGCCATGCCTGCTGGCTACGCAGCGGCTGGCGGGCAAAGAGCGCATCATGACTCACCAGCTTCACGGCGGTCACCGCCGGGGGGGAACTGTCCAGCAGGCAATCGGCGACCGCGCGAAAAACCTCCGGCGTGCGGGCGAAGAAGCCGCAGGTATCCATCGTTGCGCACAGCGGCTGACAGCCGTCGAGAGACAGGCGTCCGTGCGTGGGACGCAGGCCGAACAAACCACAGTAGCTGGCCGGCGTGCGCACCGAGCCGCCGGTATCGGTACCGAGCGCAAAATCACACACCGCGTTCGACACCGCCGACGCAGAGCCCGAAGAGGAGCCGCCGGGAATGTGATTCGGCGCGGCGCCATTGCGCGGGGTACCGTAGTGAACATTGTGGCCGCTCATCGAGTAGGCCAGCTCGCTGGTATGGGTTTTGCCGATAAAGCGCGCCCCGTTATCCAGCAGCGTCTGCACCACCGGGGCAGTACGTTGTTTAATGCCGGAGCGCGCCAGAATATGCGGGTTGCCGCCGCCGGTCGGGTAGCCGGCGACGTCAAACAGGTCTTTCACGGCAAAGGTCATCCCGCTCAGCGGCCCGCTCAACGCGTGCACTACCGGATGCGCCGGATAGGGCATAAATGCGTGATTCTCATCCTGCATGCGTATCTCCTCCTTTATTCTTCAGGCGTAAAGCGCCGGGGCGGCGACGGCCGACGTCAGCTCGCGCCAGCGATGGCAGCTCACCACATGACGCGGACCCGCCGCTTCGGTCTGCGGCAGGGTTTGCGTACAGACCGGTCTCGCGTGCGGGCAACGTTCAGCGAAAGCGCAGCCGGCGGGCAGACGGGACAGGTCCGGCGGCGAACCGGGAATGCAGTGCAAGGCATCGCCTTTTTTCAGCCCCTCTTTGGGACGGCTGCCCAGCAGCACCTGGGTATAGGGATGACGGGGACCGGACAAAATATCCGCCATCGCGGCCTCTTCAACGATCCGCCCGGCGTACATCACCGCCACCCGGTCGGCAATCTCCACCGCCGCGCCGATATCATGGGTGACAAAGATAATCGCCAGGCCGCGCTGCTTTTGCTGCTCGCGCAGCAGGATCAAAATCTGGATTTGCACCGTGGCGTCGAGGGCGGTCGTCGGCTCATCCGCCAGCAGCAGCTGTGGATTACACGACAGCGCCAGGGCAATCATTGCACGCTGGCGCATCCCGCCGGACATCTCATGCGGATAGGCGTCCAGCCGCCGTTCCGGACTGGGGATCCGCACCTGGCGCAGCGCTTCCAGCGCCCGTTCTTTTGCCGCCTGACGCGACAGGCCTTCATGGCGGCGCAGCCCCTCGACGATCTGCTGGCCGACGGTGTACACCGGGTCAAAGGCCAGCAGCGGCTCCTGAAAAATCATCGCACAGCGCGCGCCGCGATAGCGCCGCAGCTGCGAGGCGTTCATGCTCAGCACCTCCTCCTCCCCGACCCGCAGCGTCCCGGAAAGGACGCTGCTTTTTGGCGGATGCAGACGCATCAGCGCCCTCAGGGTGACGCTTTTGCCGGATCCCGACTCGCCGATCAGCGCCATCACCTCCCCTTTGCGGACATCAAAAGAGACGCCGTTAACCGCATTCACCGTCTGTCCATCGCGGCGAAATTCCACCCGCAGATCGCGGATATGTACAAAAGCGTCATGCGACATGGCTCACCTCCTGTACGGCAATGACGCGGTGCCAGGGCGAGGTCGGTTGCGCCATCAGGCAGGCGCTGTGGTGGCCGTCGCCCACGCTCTCCAGCCGGGGTTTCACCTGCGAGCAGACCGCTTTGGCATGCGGGCAGCGGGTGTGAAACCGGCAGCCGGCTGGCGGAGAAATAGGGCTCGGCGGGTCGCCGTTCAGCGGGGAGATCAGGGTCCGATTCTCGGGATCCATCGACGGCATCGAGCTCAGCAGGGCGCGGGTATAGGGGTGAGCCGAGGCGGTGAACAGCTGCTCCGCGGGGCCAATTTCCACCACTTCGCCGAGATACATCACCAGAATGCGATCCGACAGCCAGCGCACCACGTGCAGGTCATGGCTGATAAACACGTAGGTCAGCTCAAGGGTGCGCTTGAGCTCCTGCAGCAGCTGCAGCACCTGCGCCTCCACCGATTTATCCAGCGCCGATACGGCTTCATCAAGGATCACCAGCCGCGGCTTCATCGCCAGGGCGCGGGCGATATTCACGCGCTGGCGCTGGCCGCCGGAGAGCGCATGCGGATAGCGGTGGGCAAAGCGTTCAGGTTCCAGGCCGACGTGGGCGAGCAGGTAGCGCGCGTATTCGCTGGCCTCTTGAGCGCTCACCCCGTGCACGCGCTGGCCGAAGGCGATGCTCTCCTCCATCGTCATACGCGGGTTAAGCGAAGCGTAGCTATCCTGGAACACCATCTGCACCTGGCGGCGATACGCTTTCATCGGCAGGCGCGTTGACCCCACCGCCAGACCGTCAAAGATCAGCTCGCCGCTATCCTGATGCAGCAGCTGCATCAGCAGCCGCGCCGTCGTCGATTTGCCGCACCCCGACTCCCCCACCACGCCCAGCGTTTCCCCTTTCAGCACCGTAAAGCTGACGTTATCCACCGCCTGCACCACTTCACGGCTTTTTGCGCCGCCGGCGCGAAAATATTTCAACAGGTTATTGACCTTCAGCAGCGGCTGGGCCGGCCCTCCGAGATCGACATTGAGAAAAGGTTGCATCGCTTACTCCTTAATCGCCATGGCCGTGCGCAGGCGGTCGGCGAGGATATTGAACGAAATGGAGGTGATAAAAATCATCAGACCGGGTAAGGCCGCCACCCACGGCTGGGTGTAGATGGCCGTGCGTAAGGTGTTGAGCATCAACCCCCATTCCGGCTCCGGCGGGCGCACGCCGAGGCCGAGAAAAGAGAGGCCCGAGGCGAGGATCATGCACACGGAAATCAGCCCGGTAGAGAAGACAAAAATCGGCCCCAGCACGTTGCCGAGAACCTGCACGCGAATAATGGTAAAAGCGCCGGCGCCGGTCGCCCGGGCGGCCTCGATATAGTCCATATGGCGGACCTGGGCGGTGACGCTTTCAGCAATTCGCGCCACCTGCGGCACAAACACCAGCGTCAGCGACAGCAGTGCGTTACCGATCCCCGCCCCCAACGCGCCGGAAAGCGCAATCGCCAGCAGCACCGAAGGGAAGGCATAGAAGACGTCGACGGTACGCATAATCAGGGTATTGGTTTTACCGCCCGCATAGCCGGCAATAATGCCGATGGCGCCGCCGATAAAAAAGGCGAACACCACCGGGACAATCCCCATAAACAGCGACAGCCGGGCGCCGAGAATCAAACGCGAAAGCATGTCGCGCCCCAGCTCATCGGACCCCAGCGGGAAGCCCTCGCTCCCCACGGGCTTGAGGCGTAAAAACATCGATGTCTGATAAGGATCTTTCACTATCAGCCAGGGGCCGAACAGCGCCAGCGCCAGCAAAAACAGAATGAGGGTTCCGACGATCAGACCGCCGGGATCGCGCACTAAGCGGTAAAACACCCCGCGCCAGTAGCCCTGCCGAGGGGGTCGGGTCGGGGAAGCCGGTGCCATTTTCGTCGTCGCGGTATCCACCATGGTCAGCTCCTCTTAATTCGCGGATCGAGGGTGGTTTGCAGAATATCCACCAGCAGATTGAGCAGCACAAAGAACAGCGCCAGCACCCAGATGGTGCCCTGCAGCAGCGGCAGGTCGCGCTGGAAGATGGCGGTATTCAGCAGCAGGCCGGTGCCAGGCCAGGAAAAGACCGTTTCGACGAGGATCGAGCCCCCCATCAAATACCCCACCTGTAGCCCCATCACCGCCAGCGCGGTCGGCGCGGCGTTTTTCACCACGTGCAGGAAGATGCACGACTCGTTGAGCCCGCGGGCGCGCAGGCCGACAATAAACTCCTGGCTGAGAATATCGGCCACCTGCGACCGCACCGTGCGGGCAATAATCCCGGTCGGGATCACCGACAGCGTAATCGCCGGCAGCAGCATAAACTGCAGATGCTGCTGGTCCCATTGCCAGCCGCCGCCGCCAATCGGCCCGCCGCCGGTGGCCGGCAACAGAGCAAATTTGACGCTGAAGACGATGACCAACAGCATACCCAGCCAATAGTGCGGCACGCTGACGCCAAAGACCGACAGTAGCGAAGCCAGACGGTCAATGATGCTGTTGCGAAAGTAGCCGGCGACGAAGCCAAACAGGCTGCCCAGTACAAAGCCGATGATGGTTGCCAGCAGCGCCAGGCGCAGCGAGTAGCTGACGGCGGTCATCACCTCGTCGATCACCGGCCGTCCGGTCGCCACCGACATCCCCAGATCGCCGTGCAGCGCCCGCCACAGCCAGTGTACAAACTGCAGCGGCAGCGGTTTATCGAAGCCATAGGCCTGCATTAACGTCTGACGCAGCGCTTCGGAGGCGTCCGGCGGCATCACCGAGACCAGCGGATCGCCCGGCGCAATCTGCACCAGCATAAAACAGATCAGCGCCACCCCGAGCATCGTGGGAATGGCCAGCAGAATGCGGTATAGCAGCGTATTGATCATCTTTTTCCCCTGGGTGATTACTCTTTCTTGCTCACCAGACTGAGATCGATAAACCAGCTCTGCGGCTGCACCACGCCGGTCACCGCAGGCGAGATGGCGCGCGGCCCGACATCATGAGCGACAAACAGGAACGGGACCTGATCCACCAGCGCCGCGTGCAGTTCCCCGGCGGCTTTATCCATCTCCGCCGGGGTAAAGGCGTGCTTCACCGCCGTCGCCAGCTTTTCCGTCTCCGGCGTCGAGAAGTAGCCCCAGTTGGTGGCGACCGGCGGGAAGGCTTTGGCCGTCGAGAAGCGGATCATGCCAAAGTAAGGATCGTTGACCGCGGCGCTGACGTTGATCGCATCGATCCCCTTCGCCGAGGGATCTTTTGCCCCAAGACGCCAGTTGGTGAACAGGGTGTTCCATTCCGTCACTTTGATATCGACATTAAAGAAGCAGCTTTTCAGGCTCTGCGGGATATATTCGTTCATCGGCAGCGGCTGCATCTGCCCGGAGCCGGAGGCGGAGGTCGCGACCGTCACGTGCAGCGGTTGTGCGGCGCTAAATCCGGCTTCGCTCATCAGCTTGCGGGCGGTATCCGGGTCATATTTGATCTGGAAAGTGGGTTTGCCGCGCCACGGGCTGTCGGCTTCATACACGCCGGTCGCCTCGGTCATATAGCCGCCGAGATAGCTTTTGAGCTCGGCGCGGTTAAGACACAGGTTGGCGGCCTGGCGCACGCGAATATCTTTCCACGGCGAGCCCTCTTCAAAGGAGAATTGCCACGGCCACAGATGCGGCTGGGTATTGGCGTAAATTTTAAAGCCCTGGGCTTTAATCTGATCGACCGAGTCCGGCGCCGGGGCCTCAATCCAGTCCACCTGTTTTGAAAGCAGCGCGGCGGTGCGGGCGTTCGCTTCCGGCAGCGGGATCAGCACCACTTTATCGACGCGTGGAATACGCTCTTTATTCCAGTAATCGGGGTTTTTATCGAGAATAAGCTGCTGACGTGGGACCAGCTTTTCCATTTTGAACGGGCCGCTGCCCACCGCATGCGCGGCGAACTCCGTCCACGCCTGCTTACCGCGTGCCGCCGCGTCGCCGGTGGCGGCCGGTACCGCGTCATACAGCTTCTGCCACGCCGTCGGCGAGACGATAAACAGGTTGGTGATGTTGTACGGCAGCAGCGCGTCCGGCTCGGAGGTGGTGAGCGCCACCGTACGATCGTCGATCTTTTCCGCGCCGGTCAGGGTGGGCATCCGCGAGAGGGTGTTGCCAATTTGCCCTGGCGCGTATTGCGGCGCATTTTTATTGAGCACCTTGTCGACGTTCCAGACGATGGCCTCGGCGTTCACCTCGCTGCCATCATGAAACTTCACTCCGGGACGGAGGGTAAAAATCCAGCGACTTTGATTCTGCGGGTCAACGTGCCACTCCGTCGCCAGGCCCGGAACCAGGCCACTGGGCTTTTCGCCCTGTGAAAGATCCCACTCGACCAGCGCATCGTACAGCGGGATACCGGTAAAGCGGTTGCCTTCATACCCCTGATCGGGCTGCCCAAGCGTCAGGGGAATATCGGCGGCGGTCATCGCGATCCGCAGGGTGGAGGCATTGGCCTGTAGGGAGGCAAATAGCGCCAACGCGCCGCTCACAGCAACGGCGAGATGACGTTTGCGTAAAAGTACGGTGTTATTTAGCATCACATTGTCCCTGTTAAATAAAAGTCGTTATTTAACAGGCAAGATGCATACCAGTTTATCAACGCTAAAAATAAGTGTGAAAGCGCTTATAAAATAAGCACAGCCTATTATATCCAAATGATTTTAATTGAAAAAATAAACAAACCTTATCTTAGCGCACCACCAGGGTGAAACAGGTTGCAGAATTGCACCAGGCTATTTATTGGCGCACCGCAAAGCCCGATAATAATAACGTAGCGTCACTTTATATAAATTAAACTGCTCATTTTCGTACCATTATCCGCCCCGGGCGATCCCAACTATACTTCGTTTATACCCTAAATCATTCGAGTTGCGGGAAGGCGGCGACGCAGGGAGTCCGCAGGAGCGGGCTCCAGTAAGCGACGGGAGTCTGCGGCAAATCTGTCCGCAACAGATTTGAACGCCGCGTCGCGGCGGTCCGTAAGGGCGAGGCTCATGGATGAGCCGGGTAACAAAGCCAACCCGCATACCACTTAAGGTATGACGGGGATATCGCGATAATCATCCGGGAGTTACCATGCCATTACCCGACTTTCACCGTTCCGATCCCTTCACCCTGGGGATTGAACTGGAGCTGCAGGTGGTCAACCCGCCGGGATACGACCTGAGCCAGGACTCTTCGCTGCTTATCGACGACGTGAAGGCCGGGCTCAGCGTCGGTGAGGCTAAACATGACATCACCGAAAGCATGCTGGAAATCGCCACCGGGGTTTGTCGCGATATCCACCAGGCCGCGGCGCAGCTGGGCACCCTCCAGCAGGCGGTTTTACACGCTGCCGCCCGGCACCATCTGCAAATCTGCGGCGGCGGAACCCACCCCTTCCAGACCTGGCAGCGCCAGCAGATCAGCGATAATCCGCGCTATCTGAAAACCGTGGAGCACTTCGGCTACCTGGCGCAACAGGCCACGATATTCGGCCAGCACGTCCACGTCGGCTGCCAGAATGGCGATGAGGCGATCTATCTTTTGCATGGCCTGTCGCGCTTCGTCCCGCACTGTATTGCGCTCAATGCGGCATCACCGTGGCTCGACGGCGCCGACAGCGGTTTTGCCTGTTCACGCCTGAATCTGTTTGCCGCTTATCCTGACAACGGGCCGATGCCGTGGGTCAACAGCTGGCAGGAGTTTACCCGCCTGTTTCGCCGCCTCAGCTATACCAGCATGATCGACAGTATGAAGGATCTGCACTGGGATATTCGCCCCAGCCCGCGCTTTGGCACCGTGGAAGTACGGGTGATGGATACTCCGCTCACTCTCGCTCAGGCGGTCAATATCGCCGGCTTCATCCAGACGCTTGCCTGCTGGCTGCTGACGGAGAGGCCGTTTAAACCTCACCCCGATGACTACCTGCTTTATCCTTTCAACCGCTACCAGGCCTGTCGCTACGGGCTGGAGGGCATTAATACGGATGTGCACAGCGGCGAGCAGCGTCAGCTTCGCGAGGAGATTTTGCAGCTAATCCCCCGCATCATGCCCTACGCCGACACGCTCAATGCCGCCAGCGCCCTTGAGGCGATCGCGCGCCAGCTGCAGCAGGAGAAGAGCGAAGCCCGACAGATGCGCGAGTTTGTCGCCGGCGGCGGCTCGCTGATCGGCCTGGTGCGGAAACACTGCGAAATCTGGGCAGCGTAGTCGGGCAAAAAGGTATACTGCGGGCAATATTGATTTCGCCGCCCCGCTTCTGTTTGCGGCCCATCAGGAACGTTCTCATGACCTTGCGCCTTTCGCCGCTGCTGCCCGCGCTGCTGCTCCCCCTGTCCGCACTGGCCGGCGGGAAATGTACCCTCACCGACCCGTCGCTGACGCTACAAAGCTATACCGTCAATCCGCAGCGCGAGCGCATCGTGATGTACTGGCAAAAGGAAGACGGCAAGGCCTGGGGTTCGCTGCGCGCGCTGCTGGGTGATATCAATCAGCAGGGGCGCGTACAGATGGCAATGAACGGCGGGATTTACGATAAGGCCTACGAGCCGCTGGGGCTGTATATCGAAAAGGGCGAGCAAAAGGTGGCGCTTAACCGCGCCTCCGGCGGCGGCAACTTTTTTATTCGCCCCGGCGGAGTGTTTTATCTTCAGGGCCAGCGGGCGGGGATCGTCCGTATCGACAAATTCAAGCGCACGCCGGAGATGGATTACGCCGTGCAGTCCGGGCCGATGCTCATTGAAAATGGCGCCATCAACTGGCGGCTGAAACCCTCGGCCAGTTCGCGCAAGCTGCGCAATGCCGTCGGCATCACCCGCCAGGGCCAGGTGATATTTATGCTCAGCGCGCGCGAAACCAACTTCTACGACTTCGCCTGCTACGCGCAGGCGAAGCTTAACGTCCGGCAGATGCTCTATCTCGACGGCACCCTTTCAAAGATGTACCACAAAGGCGGCGGCGTACCGTGGCAGTATCACCCGTTCGTCACCATGATTGCGGTGGAGACGAAACAGTAAATGAACCCGCCCCGGTCAGAACACCCGGGCCGCGGCGTCAACGCCTGACTCCGGGCGGCACAACGTCAGCCACGGAGAACCTATATCCGGCGATGGCCCCACTCGCGTAAACGCTGGAACAGCACGAACAGCGACGGAATAAACACAATACCAATCACCGTCGCCACCAGCATGCCGCTGAACACCGTGGTGCCGATAATCCGCCGGCTCTGCGCCCCGGCGCCGGTGGCGAGCATCATCGGCAGAATGCCGATGATAAAGGAGACCGCGGTCATCAGCACCGCGCGAAAACGTCGGGTCGCCCCTTCGCGAGCGGCATCCGCAATCGACAGCCCCTCTTCGCGCCTGGTTCTGGCGAACTCGACGATCAAAATCGCATTCTTCGCCGCCAGGGCGATCAGCAACACCAGGCCAATCTGCACGTACACATCGTTGGCGTAACCGCTCCACCAGAGCCACAGCAGCGAGCCGCCGATCGCGAACAGCACCGACAGCATCACGCTGGCCGGCAGCGTCCAGCTTTCATACTGCGCGACGAGGAACAGCCACGCCATCGCCACCGCCGCCAGCACAATCCACATCGCCTGGTTGCCGGTCTGCTGCTCCTGCCATGAGATCCCGCTCCACGCATAGTCATACCCGGCAGGCAAATTCGCCAGCAGAATGTGCTCCATCGCGGCCATTGCCGTACGGCTGCTGACGCCTTGCGCCGCGGAGCCGCTTACCGACACCGACGGAAACTGGTTGTACTGCTGGATAAACGGCGCCCCGACGGTGGGGGTGATGGTCACCAGATTACTCAGGCGCACCCGCTCGCCGTGATTGCTGCGCACATACAGCTCGCCAATCTGCGCCGCCCGCTCGCGCCACTGCATCTCGTTTTGCATTACCACATGGTAGACCCGGTTATTGATGCTAAAATCGCCGGCGCGGGTGCCGCCAAACGCCGTTTGCAGGCTGCTGAAAATCCGCGATACCGGCACGTCCAGCCGCGCCGCCTGGTCACGGTCGACGCTAAGCGTCAGCTGCGGGACGTTGCTGCTCCAGGTGGTGAATACCTGGCTCAGCTGCGGATGCTGGTTGGCCCTCTGCAGCACCTGCCGCGTCACCTGTTCCAGCTCCGCTGAAGATTGCCCGGCCTGCGCCAGGATGCGCAGGTTAAAGCCCGAGGCGTTGCCCAGCCCGGGCAGCGTCGGCGGCGCAAAGGCCATAATGTTCGCTTCCGGCAGCCCCAACAGCTGGCCCTGCAGTTTACCCATCACCTCATCCAGCGGCGGCCGCAGATGCCAGTCCTTCAGCATCACCGAAATAAAGCCGCCGTTGGCGGCGCTGGTGCCGTTGAGGATATTAAAGCCCGATACCTGAATCACATCCTCCACCGCCGGGTTAGCCAGCAGCAATGTACGCGCCTGGGCCATAACCGCTTCGGTGCGCTCCAGCGACGCCGCCTCCGGCAGCTGCACGCTGGCAAAGAAATAGCCCTGATCTTCCTGCGGCAAAAAGCCCCGCGGCATGGTACTAAAGCTGAACGCCACCAGCCCGGCAGCGGCGACCGTCGCCAGCAGCGCCAGCCACGGACGGCGATTCATCCGCCCGACGAGCGCGCCATAGCCGTTGCGCAGGCGATCCAGACCCTGATTAAACACCCGCCAGATAGCGGCCGGCTGCGCCGGTCGCGGGCGCAGCAATAGCGCGCACAGCGCCGGGGTCAACGTTAACGCCACAATGCTCGACAGGGTCACGGCGGTTGACAAGGTCACGGCAAACTGACGATACAGTTCGCCGACAATCCCCGGCAGCAGCGCCACCGGCACAAATACCGCCAGCAGCACCAGCGTGGTGGCGATAACCGGCCCGGCGATCTGCCGTAACGCCTGGCCGGTGGCCGCCACGCGGTCCAGACCTTCCGCCAGATGGGTTTCAACGCTCTCGACCACCACGATGGCGTCATCCACCACCATGGTCAGGGCGAGAATAATGGCAAACAGACTCAAGGTATTGGCGCTATAGCCCAGCAGATAAAGCACGGCAAAGCTGCCGATCAGCGACACCGGGATCGCCAGGGCGACAATCAGCGTCGCCCGCCAGCTCTGGAGGAATAGCGAGACCACCACCACCACCGCCAGCAGGGTCAACACCAGCGAAACGCCAATTTCTTTGATCGTCGCCGCCACAAAGCGGGTGGTATCGAATTTTACCTCCCAGGTCAGATCCGCCGGGAAGCGGCTATGCAAACGCGTCAGTTCGGCGCGTACCGCACTGGCGACCTGCAGGGCGTTGGCGGTGGGCGTCGGATAGATGCCGAGATAAGCGGAGTCTCTACCGTTCAGCTGGGCGCCGGAGCTGTAGCTGCGCGCACCGAGCTCGATGGTCGCCACTTCAGAGAGACGGACTAACTGGCCGCGTTCGCCGCTGCGGATAACAACCTGAGCGAAGCTCTCCGCATCGCTCAGGCGGCCCAAACCGTTTATGGTCAGCGTCTGCTGCTGGCCATTGAACACCGGCGGCGTCCCCACCTGCCCGGCCGCCCCCTGCACGTTCTGCTCGCGCAGCGCCTGGGATATATCATCGGTGGTGATGTTCAGCGCATTCATGCGATCCGGCCGCAGCCAGATCCGCATGCTGTAATCGCGGGCGCCGAACATCTGCACCTCGCCCACGCCAGGCAGACGGGCCAGCGCCTCGCGGACCTGGGTGCTGGCGTAGTTGCTGACGAACAGCGGCGAGAGCGTCTCCAGCGGCGAATAAAGGCTGACGCCCATCAGCAGGTTGCTCGCCCGCTTGCGCACCTGCACGCCGTTCTGCTGTGCCTCGGCCGGAAGCTGCGCCACCGCCTGGGAGATGCGGTTTTGCACGTCAATCGCCGCCAGATCGGCATCGGTACCTGCCGCAAAGGTCAGGCTCAGGCTGTAGGCCCCCTCATCGGAACTGGTGGACTCCATATACAGCATATGATCAACGCCGTTGAGCTGGGTTTCCAGCGGCGCGGCGATGGCCTCCGCGACGTCCGCCGCGCTGGCGCCCGGCCAGCTGGCGCTGACATTGACCACCGGCGGCGTAATTTGCGGATATTGCTCGACCGGAATCAGCTTCAGCGCCAGCGCGCCGATAAAGGTTATCAGCAGGGCAATCACCATCGCAAAACGCGGGCGACGAATAAAAAACGTCAGCATCCCCTCTCCTTCCTTATTTCAGCAGCTGAACGGCTACGCCGTCACGCAGGCGCTGGGCGCCTTCCGTCACCACGCGCTCGCCCGCTTGCAAACCATCCGCCACGACAAACTGCTGCCCCTGCTGCCCGTTGAGGGTAACGCGGCGCAGCGCGGCGGTATTGTCCTGCGACACCACCCAGCTATAGAACCCCTGCGCATCCTGCTGGACGGCGGCGGCCGGGATCATCAGGCTCTCCTGCCGCTGCCGCGGGCGGAAGATCACCGGTACGCTACCGCCCGGCAGCAGGCGATGCTGCGGGTTGGCGAATTCGGCGCGCAGCACCACGCTGGCGGTGCGGGCGTCAATCCGGTTATCTACCGAAGTCAGCCGCCCCTCTTCCCGCTGGCCGTTGGGCGCAATCTGCGCCAGCCACGCCTGCTTCAGCGCGCTGATATCGGCATGCTGCCCGGCTTTGCTGTAAAAAGCGGCCTCATCTAATGCGAAAGAGACGCGTATGGGATCAAGCTGCACAATATCCACCAGCGTGCCGCTACCCGGCCCCACCAGGCTGCCGACGTGAAAACGGCTGTGGCCGATGCGCCCGCTCACCGGCGAATCGATACCGGTGTAATCGAGGGTGATTTGCTGCGCCGTAACGCGCGCCTTCGCCTGCTCAACGGCGGCGGCGGCGACATCGCGCTGCATCTGCGCGGTATCGACATCGTTGCGGCTGATGGAGTGGTTATTTTTCAGCTGCTGGTAGCGGTTCAGCAGTTGTTGAGCCTGACGCAGCGACGCCTGCGCGCTTTTGAGTTCGGCCTTCGCCAGCGCCAGCGCGGCGCGGGGCTGGGCGTCATCAAGGGTAAACAGCCGTTCACCCTTCCTGACGTATTGCCCGTCGTGGAAATGGCGCTGCAGGATCGTACCTTCGGTACGGGCGCGGATCTCCACTTCATGAATGGCTTCAATGCGGCCGGGGAGGCGATGCTCCTCAGCGTGCGGCAGCAGCTGGACCGCAGCGGCGCGTACCGCAACGGCGGGAGCGGCGGCGGCCGTCAGGGCGCAGCCTGCCAGGCCAACGGTCAGAAAGACCAGACGCAGAATGTTTCTCATCGGGATTCCTTGCTGGGATGGCTGCATCCCTCCCCGACGGAGAGGGATGCAGGAAGGGTCAGACGGCTTTACGCAACGGACGGGTCAGACGTTTCTCAACTTCCACCACCAGGAACATCACGACGCCAATCGCCAGGGTAATAAACCAGTAGCGCAGCGGCAGGGATGCGGTGCCGAACATGGTCTGCATAAACGGCAGGTAGATAATCGCCAGTTGCAGAAGCAGGAGCACGCCGCTGACCAGCCAGATACCTTTGTTACGCAGCAGGCCGCGATTCAAAGAGAAGCTCTCGCTGCTGCGGCAGTTAATCATGTACACCCACTGGGCGGTCACCAGCATCTGCAGCAGCACGGTGCGGATAAACTCGGCGCTGTGGCCGCGCGGCGCCAGCCAGGCCTCAAGCATAAAGGCGGCGACGGCAATCATGGTCCCGACGAACGCCACGCGCCAGACGGCGAAGGCATCCATCACGTGCTGGCCGGTTTTACGCGGCGGCCGGTGCATCACATTGCGCTCAGCGGCTTCAAAAGCCAGACCGAAGGAGAGCGTGGCGGAGGTTGCCATGTTCATCCACAGAATCAACACCGGCGTCAGCGGGATGATATTCCCCGCCAGCAGGGCAATGATAATCAGCAGCCCCTGCGCCAGGTTGGTGGGCATAATAAACAGGATCGTTTTCTTCAGGTTGTCGTATACGCGACGCCCCTCTTTCACCGAGCTGGCGATGGTGGCGAAGTTGTCATCCGTCAGCACCATATCGGCCGCCTCTTTGGTCACTTCGGTGCCTTTGATCCCCATGGCGATGCCCACGTCAGCCTGACGGAGCGCCGGGGCGTCGTTAACGCCGTCGCCGGTCATCCCGACGATTTCGCCGCTCTCCTGCAGCGCTTTGACCAGACGCAGCTTATGCTCCGGGCTGGTGCGAGCAAAAATATCGTATGCAACCGCCGCTTTCGCCAGCTCAGCATCATCCATGTGCTCCAGCTGATAGCCGGTCATCGCCTGGCTGCTGTTGGTGATCCCCAGCATCTGGCCGATGCTCATCGCCGTCTGCGGGTGATCGCCGGTGATCATCTTCACGCGGATCCCCGCGGTCTGGCAGGCGTGGATAGCGTCAATGGCTTCAGGGCGCGGCGGATCCATCATCCCGGCGATGCCAAGGAATACCAGGCCCTCACGCAGATCGTCATGGGTCAGCTCGGTACGTCCGGCGTCGGCCGGTTTACTGGCGGCGGCGACCATTCGCAGCCCCTGGCTGGCGAAGCGCGATATCTGCTCCTCCCAGTACTGGCGCTCGAACGGCGCCGCCCCCTTTTTCGTCATCTGCTGGCGGCACATCGTGAAAATGACGTCCGGCGCCCCGGTAATCAGCACGCGCTCTTCGCCGGCGATGTCCTGGTGCGTCGCCATATACTTGTACTGTGAGTCGAACGGAATTTTGGCTACCAGCCGGGTCGCCACCGGCGGCAGTTTGGCTTTCGCCGCCAGCACTTTTAATGCCCCTTCGGTCGGGCCGCCGGTGATCCCCCACAGGCCGCGCTCGTCCTGCACCAGCTGGCTGTCGTTACACAGGTCGATGGTCCGCAGCCAGCTTTCCAGCACGCTTCCCGCTTTAATCTGTACCGGCTCATCGCTGCCTTCCAGACAAATGTTGCCCTGCGGCTCGTAGCTGTCCCCTTCGACGCGGTAGCAGCAGTCGGCGGTAATAATCGCTTTGACCGTCATTTCGTTCATCGTCAGGGTACCGGTTTTATCCGAGCACACCACGGTCATTGCCCCCAGCGTCTCTACCGTCGGCAGCTTGCGGATGATGGCTCGTTTACGCGCCATCGCCTGCACCCCGAAGGAGAGAATAATGGAGATAATCGCCGGCAGACCTTCCGGGACCGCGGCGACCGCGAGGCTAATCAGCGACAGCAGCAGCTCCCCCATTGGAATATCGCGCAACGCCAGGCTGAAGGCGAACAGCGCGGCCATCATGGCGAGGATAATGGCGAAAATCGCCTTCCCCAGCTTATCCATCTGCACCAGCAGCGGGGTGCGATGCTTCTCAATCCCCGACATCATCTGGTTGATGTGCCCGAGCTCGGTATCCTGCCCGGTCTCCGTCACCACGCCAACGCCGCCGCCGGCGCTAATGGTGGTGCCGGAAAAGACCATGTTAGTGCGGTCGCCCAGCGGCAGTTCCCCCTGCAGCGCGGCGGTCATTTTATCGACGACCGTCGACTCCCCCGTCAGGATCGCCTCTTCCACCCGCAGGTTGTGCGTTTCAATCAGGCGCATATCCGCCGGTACGCGGTCGCCGGCGCGCAGAATGACGATATCTCCCGGTACCAGATCGCGGGTGGGGAGGGTCTCGTGTTTGCCGTTGCGCTGTACTCGCGCGTTGCTGGAAAGCATGTTGCGGATGCCCTGCAGGGATTTTTCGGCGTTACTTTCCTGGACGTGGCCGATCAGAGCGTTAATTACCGTCACGCCAAGAATGACCAGGGTATCCACCCAGTGGCCCATCACCGCGGTCAGCGCCGCCGCTGCCAGCAGGACAAAAATCAGGACATCATTAAAATGGGCCAGAAAACGCAGCCAGGCCGGCCGACTTTTCTTTTCCGGCAGAGCGTTAGGCCCACAGGATTTCAGGCGTTCAGCGGCCTCGGCGGAGCTCAGCCCGTCGACGCGGCTCTGTTTCTGCGCCAGCACCGCTTCAACGGTCTGTCGATAGGCCGGCGACGACGCGGCGGCGACGGCTGGAGGGGTATTATGTGGGTTTATCATTTTGGTCAAAATAAAGTTTCCTTTTAAATTCCGTGAGTCGGAAAGCCTGAAATCATTTCTGGCCAATGAATGAATATGATTTTATTTAGCGCGATAAAAATTGATCTAAAACAATTTTCAACCTCTCGCAATATTTAAAATCTGTGATAAGTTAATTCTGAGAACAACTATTGCAGAATATTAATAAACATAAATTAAACGAGGCTGATTATGTTTGGAATCTATCGCGGACGCCGGCTGGCGCTGTACATACTGCTCGCTATCGGTATTGCCACTTTAGTAGGATATAGTACTTATAGTTTTGTAAAGTTCATGATTTAATTATGACATTAACTGACGTTATATTGTCATTAACTTAATCACAAATAATACCAAAAAGATTAACAAGGGAATGGGAATATATAATATCAGGGTAATGACTAATGACGGAAAACAATAACGCAGGAAAGTATATTGCGTTAAATGTCCTTTTCCCGGACAATATGTTTTTTAACTGATGATTAACAAGTAATGAAACATCCGCTCGAAACGCTGATCTCTGCCGCCGGCATTTTATTGCTGGCCCTGATCTCTTGTTTGCTGCTGCCAGCGCCTTCCCTTGGGCTGACGCTGGCGCAAAAACTGGTTGATACCTTCCATCTGATGGATCTCAACCAGTTTTATACCCTGCTCTTCTGCCTGTGGTTCCTGGCGCTAGGTGCGATTGAATATGTGCTGCTGCGCTGGGTCTGGCGTCGTTGGTTTTCCCTTGAGCGTTAAGCCGGTAAAATCGCGCATCCCTGCGACCAGCGCCTCGCACCAGGCGGCGTAGTCGTGGCCGCTGGAGGAGGGGTGGAAGCTGACGCGATAGCCTTTATCGCGTAGCACCCGTTCAAACTCAAGGGTATTACGATAAATTCCGCCGTCGGGCCCCGAGGTCTCGAACCTGCCCGCCTGCAGCCAGAAACGCAGCGGATAGCGCGGCGACTGCTGATACTGCCGCGTCAGCCAGTTGGCCTCTTCGCCCTGGGGAGCCCACCAGTAGGACCCCGACAGGCTAAGGACGTTGGCAAACTGACGCGGATAGCGCAGCGCCACCCACGATGCGGCCAACCCGCCATAGCTGGAGCCCGCGACGACGGTTTTTTGCCGGGTTAAATTCAGCCCCTGCTGGCGCAGCCACGGCAGCAGTTCATGCGCCATAAAGTCGGCAAAGAAGGGATTTGGCGGCAGCTCTTTCGCCCGTCGCGGGTGATCGAGGCTATCGATAAACACCACGTTAACCGGCGGCAGGAGATGATTGGCGATCAGGCCGTCCAGCACGTTGGCGAAGTGGTATTCATCCTGATAGGTTTTGCCATCGAACAGCATTAAGGTCCAGCGCGCGGGCTGCGGCAAACGCGGGCGATAGATCATCACTTCCCGGGTATTGTGCAAAAAGTCGCTGTGCAGCTGATGCCGGGTCAAAGTGCCATAACGCAGCGGCTGCGCCATGCGCTGCGGCGTGCAGTACCGCGCAGGATTGAGCGCCAGCAGCGAATAGCGGTTCCAGCGATCGCTGGCGCGGTTAACGCTCTGCGGATTCAGCGGATCGGCCTGGGCGCTGACCAGAATCGCCCGCCGCTGTTCACGGCCGTTTCCCTCGATCAACGGCACGTCCGGCGCCAGTTTGTACTGCATCAGGGTATCTGCCGGCACCACATAGCTGCGAAACCAGACATCAGAATGAGCGAGGCGAAACAGTGGGTCGTGATCGCCCGCCGGTGAACCAAGAATAAAGACATTCTGACTCGCGCCGCGCCACAGGAAGGTGACCCGCTTGTGGCCCGCATCCACCGCTTCGACCATCGGCGTCCCCTCCTGTTCACGCTCCCGCCAGAAGCTCGCCGTCGAACCGCCCGCCGCCAGCTCTTGCGTCAGCTGCTGCAGGCGGGGACTGACCGGATCCAGCGCCTGGTTTTTGGCCAGCGCGGTGGTCTCTTTCATCCGCCAGCGGAAACGCCAGCTCGCCCCCTCCTCACCGTGCAGCACCAGCGCCGATGACCGGTTTACCGGCAGAGAAAACAGCAGCGTCTGTTCCCCGTCCGGCGGCCCACCCGCCAGCAGGGTACGCAGGCGACGGTTGTTTTCATCCAGCAGCCGGGCATCCGTGACGCCGGAAATCGTCGCCGTGACGTAGTTCTCGCCCAATGTCGGCAGGTCAAAACAGACCTCTCCGCTGGCATCGAATCGTCCCTGTAGCTCCCCCTGCAGCGAGGGAGACTCGCAGTTCATTGCTGCTGCCGGTAGCGTACTCATGCCCATCAGCAGACCACTCCATGCCGTCTTCATTGCCTGATTTACCCGTGTAAAAATTTGTTAATAACGCTAATGCAAATGGTAATGATTTGCAATAACATCAGTTTCGCTCGTGACAGCCATTAGATTTTTCTGATGGGGAAAATGGATGATTATGGCAATTTAAACCAAGGATACAGCGAAAAACATGTTTAAATATAATAAGATAACAAAACTCTGGTTAACAGGTCTTGCCGTGGCGACACTCGCAGGACAGGCGCTGGCGGCGGAGGAGACTCTCGTTGTCAGCGCGGGCAGTAATGAAGACCCCACCGCCCCGGTCAAGGGCATCGTGGCGACGAAAACCCTTTCAGCCACTAAAACCGCCGCCGAGCTGGTGAAAACCCCGCAGTCGGTTTCCGTGATCACCCGTGACCAGATGGCAGCGCTGGACGTCACATCGGTCTCCCAGGCGCTGCGCTATAGCGCCGGGGTGTTCACCGAGTATCGCGGATCGTCCAACCGCAACGATGAAGTCTTTGTTCGCGGCTTCAGCTACGTGCCGAAGTTTCTCGACGGCCTGAGCTATGGTGCCACCGCCTCGTCACAAACCGGCACGATGGATCCGTGGCTGCTGGAGCGCGTCGAGCTGGTGCGCGGCCCGGCCTCGGTGCTTTTTGGTCAGGTCAACCCCGGCGGGCTTATCAGCATGACCAGCAAACGCCCCACCAGCCAGCCGGTGCATGAAGTGCAGTTCCGCACCGGTAATCACCAGCTGGCGGAAGGCGCTTTTGATTTCGGCGGCCCGCTGAGCGATGACGGACGCCTGCTCTACCGCCTGAACGGCATCGCCCGCACTCAGAACAATCAGGTCGACGACTATAAAGAGACCCGGATGGCGATCGCCCCGGCGCTGACCTGGTACCCCAACGACGCCACCCGTTTCACCCTGCTGACCAGCTATCAAAAAGATCCCGATGCCGGCTATCGCAACTTCCTGCCGCGCTACGGCACCGTCAGCAGCGTCGATGGCAGCTATATTCCGCGCGACTTTAACGTCAGCGACCCCAGCTACGATCAATCCTGGCGCGAGCAGACCCTGGTCGGCTACGAATTTGAGCACCAGCTCAACGATACGCTCACTCTGCGCCAGAACGCGCGCTATGCGACGATCAAACAGAAATATCGCTATCTGGTGTATACCAACAGCGCCGCCAGCAGTTCAGTGCTCTCGCGTCGCGCCCAGCATGAAGAGCGGCAAACCGACGAGTTTGCCATCGATAACCAGCTTGAGGCGCAGTTCGCCACCGGCGAGTTGACGCATACCGCCATTGGCGGGCTGGATTACAAAACCAGTAAGGATAAGCAATATCTCGGCCGCGCCGGTGGGTCGCAGTACGATCTCGACTGGCGTCATCCGGTCTATGGCGTGAAGGTCGATGAAAGCACCTTCAGCACCGCCAGCGATGAACAGCAGAATCTCGATCAGCTGGGTCTCTATCTTCAGGATCAGCTGAGCTGGGAAAACTGGGAGCTACTGCTTTCCGGCCGCTACGACTGGGCGGAAGTTCGCACCAGCGACTTTACCGATAACAGCCGCACGCAGAAAAACGACAGCAAGTTCACCTGGCGTACCGGCCTGCTGTACGCGTTTGATTTCGGCCTCTCGCCCTATATCAGCTACAGCACCTCGTTCGAGCCCAACCTGCAAACCAACCGGGCGCCGGGCGTGGGGCCGTTTGCGCCGAGTGAAGGGAAGCAGGTGGAAGCCGGCGTGAAGTATCAGCCGACCCCATCGGCGCTGATGACGCTGGCGATGTATGACCTGACCCAGAGCAACGTGGCGACGTATAACAGCGCGGCCGGGTGGTTTGAAAATAGCGGTAAAGTGCGTTCGAAAGGCATTGAAGCCGAGGCCCACGCCACGGTCTTTGATAACCTGAATCTGATCGCCTCTTACACCTGGACCGATGCCGAAACCGTCAGTACCACCGTCGCCGGGACCGAAGGCAAAACGCCGGCGCGTATCCCGACGCATATGGCCTCGGCCTTCGCCAGCTATACCCTACCGAACGGGGCGCTGAAAAGCCTGACCGCCGGCGTGGGGATGCGCTATATCGGCACCAGCTACGGCGACGCCAAAAACACCTTCAAAGTGCCGGCGGTGGATCTGTATGACGCCATGGTCAGCTATGAGCTGGGGGAACTGAATTCGGCGCTGCAAGGAGCCAAAGTCCAGTTCAACGTCAACAATATCGCCGATACCAAATACGTCGCTTCATGCGCCAGCGATAGCGCCTGTTTCTACGGCATTGGTCGCACGGTAACCGCCACGGTGAACTACGCCTGGTAACCAAGCGGTCCGCCGGTCTCCTCCGGCGGACGCGCCTCAGTGGGCGCGATTGTGATTTTCTTTCCGGTAGGCGCCCGGCGGCTGATGAAAGGTGCGGGTGAAAATGCGGGTAAAGGTTTGCTGGGAATCAAAGCCGTATTTCAGGCAGATATCATAGACCCGCTGATCGGTATCGCGCAGGTCACGCGCCGCCAGGCGCAGTTTGCGCTCGCGAATATAGCGCCCCAGACTCTCCCCTTTATACTGTAAAAAGAGTCGTTGCAGATGCCATTTTGAATAACCGGAGTGGCGAGCAATATCATCAATACGCAGCGGTTGATGCAAATTATCATCAATCCATCCGACGATAGTCTCAATCACCTGAGCGGAAATAGTCATAAGTCCTCTCTCCTCTTGAACCAAACTGGCGATTAGCGCCACCAGGCATTAAACGATTGTCTCTTATCGGCGACCCAAACCGGCTCGCCCAGCATCGGCGTTAACAGACGCCACGGTCGTTGTTCGCTGGCCGCCGCCAGCCGTTTGTAGGGGTCGTCCCAGCTATGTTTCGCCAGTACGAAGCGCCCCGCATGCCCAGGCAACACCGCACGAGCGCGCAGATCGTCGGCGGCCTGCGCGGTCTCATCCGGCATCATGTGAATGTACTTCCAGTCCTGGTCGTACTGGCCGTTCTCCATAATCGCCAGATCCACCGTTCCGAACTGCTCGCCGATGGCTTTGAAGTGCGGGCCGTAGCCGCTATCGCCGCTGTAGTAAATCTTCTGCTGCGGGGTCACGAACATGAAGCTCGCCCACAGCGTCTGATTACGCTTGAGCCCGCGCCCGGAGAAATGACGGGCGGGCAGCACATGTACGGTCAGTTCGTCGCTGACCGGCAGCGCCTGATTCCAGTCAGCCTCGCTGATGATGGCGCCATCCATTCCCCAATAGCGCAGGTGGGAACCCACGCCGAGCGGCGTCACCACGCGTTTGATTTTCGGCATCAGCGCTTTGATGGTCGCGTAATCGAGGTGGTCATAGTGATCGTGCGAGATAATCAGCAGGTCGATCTCCGGCATACGCTCCGCACTCCACGGATACTCTCCCGGGAAGGCTTTATTGATGAAGGAGAACGGCGCGGCATAGTCGCTGAATACCGGGTCAATCAGGATACGTTTGCCCGCCAGCTGCAGATACCAGGAGGAGTGGCCAAGCCACACCATCGCATCCTGCCCGGACGGCAGGCTGGCAAGATCGGTCTTCACCAGCGGCAGCGGCAGCGGCTGCGCAGGACGGGCATTCTCGCGCTTAGCGACCAGAAACTCCCACCACGCGGCCAGCATGTTTTTCTGCCCGGTGAAGCCCGGCGTTGGCAGCTGATTATGAAACTGGCCGTCATGATAGTGCGGCGACTGTTCCACCAGACTGAGCTGCGCGCCCTGCGGCGCCCGACCAAACCCGGCATTTAACACAAACGGCAAAGCTGTTGCTGAGGCTAATAACATGATGGCGACCACGCTGAAAATGACACGGTTCATAACCTGACCAGATGAAACGCTCGATCCTGAACGTTTGGTGATAAAACTTGATTATGAGTGAGTAAGCACTCATTATTAAGATGAATATGAAAGTCGTCAAGACGATTTTCAAATTTTGACATCCACCGTTGCAGTGCCGTCCCCAGGCATGGTTAGATCGGGGTTTCATTTCGCGTGAGGTAAAATGCAGTGGCTCGTCCTAAGAGTGAAGATAAAAAGCAAGCGTTACTGGAGGCCGCAACCGCCGCCTTTGCCCAATCAGGTATCGCCGCCTCAACGTCGGCGATTGCCCGCAGCGCCGGGGTCGCCGAGGGGACGCTGTTCCGTTATTTCGCCACCAAGGATGAGTTGCTCAACGAACTGTACCTCACAATCAAGTCCGGATTAGTGCAAGCCATGGTGTCCCGGCTGACGCCAAACGAAAAGCGGCCCAAAGAGAACGCCCGTAACATCTGGCACAGCTATATCGACTGGGGCATTCACCACCCGATGGAGCACAAAGCGATCCGCCGGATGGCGTTGAGCGAAAGGATCACCGACGAAACCCGTACCCGGGTCAAAGAGATGTTTCCCGAGCTCAACGAAATGTGCCAGCTGTCGGTCAAAGAGATTTTTCAGAGCGATGCCTACCGCGCCTTTGGCGATGCGCTGTTTCTTTCGCTGGCGGAAACCACCATCGAATTCGCCAGCCACGATCCCGAGCGCGCCCGCGAGCTGATCGCCCTGGGTTTTGAAAGCATGTGGCAGGCGCTCCACGAGCAGGTCGCCTGATGGATCGCGCCTCGCTGCACGCCAGCGCTCACCGCATCGCGCTGGCATATCCGTTTACCGAGCACTGCTGGCCGTTTGGCCCGGAGTACGACGTGTTTAAAGTCGGCGGGCGCATTTTTATGCTCACCATGACTCTTCGCGGCCGGGCGCTGGTCAATCTGAAGGCCGACCCGCAAAAGTCGCTGCTGAATCGGGAGATTTACCGCAGCATTGAGCCCGGCTACCACATGAATAAAAAGCACTGGATTACCGTCGTGCCCGGCGACGATATCAGCGAAGACCTGCTGGCTGAGCTGATCGATGATTCCTGGAATCAGGTGGTGAACAAACTGGCGAAAAAAGTTCAGCTGCGGCTGCGCCCGGAGAGATTTTCAGGTTAGCGCGATAAGTGTTATCGCATTTTTGTCTCTTATCATTTCCCTGCCTTCGCTGTACTCTTCCCCCACTCAACGCAGCCGTAACGGCTGTAAGCACATATTATCCAGAGAATAAACCGTGAGGAACAGTTATGGATATCGTCTCCGTTGCCTTAAAACGTCACTCCACGAAAGCCTTTGATGCCAGCAAAAAGCTGACGGCTGAAGAAGCGGCGAACCTGAAAACGCTGCTGCAGTTCAGCCCGTCGAGCACCAACTCGCAGCCATGGCACTTTATCGTCGCCAGCACGGATGAAGGAAAAGCGCGGGTCGCAAAAGCCGCCAGCGGCACCTATGTTTTCAACGAACGTAAAATCCTTGATGCTTCTCACGTCGTGGTTTTCTGTGCCAAAACCGCTCTCGATGACGCCTGGCTGGAGCGTGTGGTAGACCAGGAAGAGGCCGACGGGCGTTTTGCCACCCCGGAAGCCAAAGCCGCTAACCATAAAGGCCGCCTGTTCTTTGCCGATATGCACCGCAAAGATCTGCATGACGACAGTCAGTGGATGGCGAAGCAGGTATACCTGAACGTCGGTAACTTCCTGCTGGGCGTGGCGGCGATGGGGCTGGATGCGGTACCGATCGAAGGGGTCGATTTCGCGATCCTCGATGCGGAGTTCGACCTGAACGCGCAGGGCTATACCAGCCTGGTAGTCGTTCCGGTCGGCCATCACAGCGTTGAAGATTTCAACGCCGCCCTGCCGAAATCACGCCTGCCGCAGGCGACGACCATTACCGAGATTTAATCTCCCTGGGCACGCCGCTCGCCGGCGTGCCAGATTCTTTCCGCGTAGCGGCCAAGCACGGCCAGCGACACTGCCAGAATCAGGAAGAACACCACCTTATGCATGCTCCCCCAGAAATATTCGAAGAAGCGGGTGTAGAGGTTTAGGGCGAGGAAGGTCAGGCCAAAACCGCGAAGCATTCCGTCATCGGTTTTCAGACTGATATAAATACAGATTCCCGCCGCCACGCCAAATAACAATGCCCACGGCAGCAGCGACATTTGCGAGAGGCTGTAGCCGCTATCGGGATCGAAATTGCCAAAAATCGACAGAATCCATAGCGCAATAAACAGATAGGTCAGACCCATGGCTTTACTGACGGTAAACAGCCGACGCTGCCGCAGCCGCTTTTGTAGCGCAAAACAAAGTGCCAGCAGCGCGCCGCCAAACAGCACGAAGCGAATCGGATAGCTCATGCCCAGCCAGTAAGCGCCCCACCCCGAGACATAGCCGGTTTCCGCCCCAAACCAGTTGCCGAGCGCCAGCAGGAAAAATAGCCACACCAGCCCGGAACGGGCAACGAAGCCGATAGCGCCGTAAATCGCACAGCCCGCGAGGAATAACGGAGCGATATGGCCGCTGCCGTTATCGAGCCGCTCGCCGAGCTGCCAAAGCGCCAGCGCGGTAAACACGACGCCAGTGAACAAAATCGCCTCGTTGCTGTAGCGCCACGACGATTCTCGCCGCTGGCGGCGAAACCCCCACAGGTAACAGGCCAGAGCAATCACCGCCGGCAGGGCGATACGCGCCAGCGCCGAGTCGTTGAACAGGCTCACCAGCCAGTCGATCAGTTGGCTATCGGCGAACAGACTGGCCAGAGCAATCAGCAGGCAGGCCAGCGCGGTCCAGAAAGCGTAACGGCTCAGGCGCTGCCAGTCGAAGGTAGAGCGAGTTAAATGCGCGCTTAAATGCTGCAGCATCCGCTCATCAATGACGTTATCTTGCCGCCAGCGACTCAAGGCCTGGCGAATAACTTTTTCCTGCTGGCGAGTGACTTTCATCTGGCGTCATATCCCTACGGCAATATCGCGTAAGTATGACACGGAAAAAGCGCCGCGGCATGTTGAACCAGACCGGTCAAATATTCACCATGGCGGCGCTAAAATACGCTAACCTAAAACTCCGGCAGCATAGCCGGCAACCCCCAGGATAAAAATCGCCAGAATCATCAGCAAGGCATTCACTTTCCTGCGTAATAGTGATGCGACAAACAGCGTCAAAATCAGCGGCAGCGCCCCAGGTAAAAGCTGATCGAAAATGTTTTGCAGCGTGGTTGTGACCACCTGTCCATCGGCCGCGGTTATTTTTGACACCACGACGGGAACATTGATCGTTGTCCATTTGCACACCAGTGCCCCCATCACAAACAACCCCAGAATCGATGCCCCCTCGGTCAATTTTTGCAGACGGTTGCCGCCCAGTTCACTGAGGATTTCTCGCCCTTTCAGATAGCCGTAATTGAGACCATAGTATTTCAGCGCCAGGCGAATCAGGTTAAATAAGACAAAGAATAAAATCGGCCCAAGAACATTACCGGTCAGGGCGATTGACGCCCCTAAAGCCGCGAGGACCGGACGTACCGTTCCCCAAAAAATGGGATCGCCAACGCCGGCAAATGGCCCCATCAGACCAATCTTCACCCCGCTAATCCCTGAGCCGGTAATCGCGGCACCATGCGATTTTTCTTCCTCCATCGCTGCGGTGACGCCCAGAATCGGCGAGGCGACATAAGGTTGGGTATTAAACCATTCCAGATGACGTTTCAACGCCTCGGCACGTTCGGGCCCCGGTCCATAAAGACGTTTAATCGCCGGAATCATAATAAAGCAGATCCCCAATGCCTGAGCACGTTCGAAGTTAAATGAGCCAAGCAGAATATTGGATCGCCAGAACATGCTGCGAAGATCGCCGCGGGTCAGCGTTTTTTTCATTTCATCAGTTTGCATTATTCACCTCAGGCATCGAGATCGTCATCATCAGAGACAGTAGCCGGAGCCGCTGAGGCTACCGCGGGTACTCTGATTTGATATTTCGGATGGATTTGCATCCACAGCAGCGCAATCACCAACCCCATACCGCCGAAACCAACCAGGTTGAAGGAAGTAAACGCCGCAATCAGGAATCCGCCAAAAAAGAACGGCATCAGATATTTCACATTCATCATATTGATGACCATCGCATAGCCCACCACGACCACGATACCGCCACCAATTTGCAAACCACGCGTGACCACATGAGGGATATTGGTTAAAATCGACTGCACCGTTTCAACGCTCATCATCAGCACCGCCAGAGTCGGTAACGCAACGCGCAAGCCCTGTAACACCAGCGCGCTGACGTGCATTAGCTCGATACCACGCGTGCTGCCGCGCTCGGCATATTTATCCGCCCGGTGAATAAAGAAGACCGTAATCGTGCGAATAAAAATCGTCAGTACCTGACCGGCCGCCGCCAGTGCAACCGCGATCGCGATTCCCTCCCCGACCCCCTGCCCGGTGGTAATCACCAGAATAGTGGCAATCACCGACGCGATCGCGGTATCAGGTGCCATGGCCAGGCCAACATTCATCCAACCGAGCGCCATCATCTCCAGCGTACCGCCAAGAATGACTCCCGTCGTCATATCCCCCAGGACGAGGCCAACCAGCGTACACGCGATCAGCGGGCGGTGAGTTTGCCCTTCATCCAGTACACTCCCCATTCCTGCCAGGGCCGCGATGATCACTAACGCCACAATTTGCCATGTGTCCATAAGTCCCCCCTCACAGTTTGTCCATTAAATTAACCTGGTTATCAGATGGCAGCTGTCGAAGCTCAAGGTTGACCCCTCGCGCGTTAAGCTGGCGGAAGGCGGTAATATCGTCCGGCGCCACGCTGACAGAACGCGTAATTTGCTGTCGCCCTTCTTCAAAAATCATCCCGCCGACGTTGATGCTGTCGATTTTCACACCGCCTTCAACAAGGCGCAGCACATCTCCGGGACGGGCAAAAAGCAAAATCGCCGTCGCCTCCCGATATTTTTCGCTATGCCAGGCGCGGATCATCTTATCTACCGTTACGACGCTGGCCTTCATTTCGGGAGGAGCAACAGAAATCAACAATGCTTTACGCATTTCATCCGCCGCAATAATATCGGAAACAACGATAATACGTTCTGCGGGAAAAGATTTTACCCAGCGGGTAACAACTTGCCCATGAATAAAACGATCGTCAATTCTTGCCAGTACTATATTCACGTTATAAATCCTCTTCATCCGCCTCAGCAATAATAAAATCAGTACGTAACCGAATAATCCCCTCCGAGCCTGATTGCTTTGCCAGCTCAGCTAATACCGCAAGCGTTGTCACCCCATCCCTTTCGATTAAAATATTCACCAGCATAGGTATATTTACGCCAGTGACGACTTCACATTGCGTCATATATTTACTATATAAAGCAGCAGCATTAAATGGGCTGCCTCCGGAAAAAACGACAAGAAAAAGCACCGCGCCAGAGAGTGTTAAGTTCTTTATCTTCTGCACCAGGGAGTCAATATTTTCACCCGGTAAAAAATCAACGGCAAAAAGCTGATGCTGTTCGCCAATAATCATTTGTACCGTCTCGCATAATGCATCAGCGCTACGACCATGAGTCACTATCACCACTGAAATAGCCATAATATCTCCGGATTTATTACTCCAGGTTGGCGTGAAACTGCCACAGACTATGAATATCAAGCCGTTTCTTTGTAATCATCATCATCGCGATGGTATCCCCCAGCAGCAGCAATGATTGTTCAAACAGGCTGGTCATCGGCTGCTGCGAAGGTATCTCATCGTCGCAGTGCTGCTTACCCTGAACGGGAATACGCACAAACAGATCGCAGTATTCCCGCATGGAACTCTGCGGATTCGCCCCGATATGAACGACCGTGGCCGCAAAACCCTTCGCTTTTTTAGCAACCCCCAGTGGCAAAAGCGTCTCGCCACTTCCGGAACCAACTATCAAGAGGTCATTAGCCGTAATTGCCGGTTCAGTAATTTGCCCGACAACCACAGTATTGATGCCAAGATGGGACCATCGTTTAGCAATCGCCTGTAAGGAAAGTAGCACCCTGCCGACTCCGACAAAAAAAACCTTATCCGCTTTCTCTATAGCTAAAATAAGCTGTGAGACTTGTTCAATATCGATTCTCTCAAGAGTCTGACTAATTTCCCGCACAATAATACGTTCCGAGATAAGATAATCCATTGCAGACTCCATTACATATTTAAAATGAGATCGGCTAACGCTTTTCGGTTTTCCGCAAGCGTATATCCAGAGCGATACAGGCTGGTGCTACCAAGAACCAGATTATCAGCTCCGGCGGCGAGCAGTTGAGGAATGGTGGAGAATGAAACCCGGCCATCAACCTGAATAGCAGGACGACGTTCGAGCCTGCTGATATATTCAGCCAGGCGTTGAGTCTTCTCTATGGCGTAACTCACCTGCTGCTCATTCTGATTATCGGCATAACCCGGATTAATTAACATCAGCAGGACGTTATCCAGCTGCGGTAAAATATACTCCAGCACGGATAATGGTGTTGCCGGATTAAGCGCGATACCGGCTTTAACCCCCTGCGATCTGATCATATTGAGTAACCGTTCAACATGCAGACTCGATTCATAATGAAAAGAGATTTGCTGCACGCCAATATCCAGCACTTTCTTGACGAAAAACTCATTATTTAACGCCATGATATGAATATCAAAATCCAGGTCGGTCAATTCCCTTAACCGTTTAATCGTATCCAGCCCCAGCGGCATTGCCGGGCTAAATGCGCCATCGATAATATCGATATGCAGCGCATCAACCTGGACGGATTCCAGTTCACGTATTGAGGATTTTAAGTCCGCTAAGTCAGCACACATCACTGACGGAGAAAGCCATATTTTTCGGTTCACATTATCCCCTGCACCTATTTTTTCGCAATACAACACAAGAAAACGCAACATATAATCGCAATATCATCGCAAACAAACGCAACAACAAGCGCAGAGATCGCAAAGTATCGTCTGGATCACAATTAATAAAATTGTGATCCATTGTGAAAAGACAGAAATGGAGAGGTCTGGACATCCGCTCAGCAAGCGCTTCCCCGCCGGAAAAGCATTCTGCAAGGCCCGTCGGCAGGAGAGGCTACCTGCCAACCGACCGCAAGCAGACGGCGAATAAGCATGGTATTATGCGCGACATGGTTGGGATTCATTGGGTTTTAACGCGGTCAACAAGGGTAAGAGATGGCAAATTCGTTAACCATTGAAAGACGGAATAAGCTGGCGCAAATACTGATTGCGGAAGGTAGCGTCAAGGTTGGCAAAATCGCAGAAATGTTCGGTGTCTCGACGGAAACGATTCGCAAGGATCTGATTTATCTTGATAAAAAAGGCATCGCAACCAAAGGCCACGGTGGCGCGATTGCCTCTGGCAATATTCTGGCTATCGAACAGCCCCTGGCGCAGAAGAATACCGAACATTTACAGCTTAAGGATCAAATAGCCCAGCTCGCCATTCAACTGATTCCCGATCGGGGCGTGGTGATTCTCGATACCGGCAGCACCGTTCAGTGCGTTGCCAAAGCGTTAACGAGCAAAAGCAAACTCACCATTATTTCTAATGCGATCAATATCATCCAGCCGCTCAGCGGCACGGATAACGACGTTTTTCTGGTCGGGGGAAAACTACGGCCAAATAGTCTGGCCTTAGTCGGCATGTGGGGAATTCATGCTTATCAGTCCATCAATGCGGATATTGTCTTTCTGGGGACGGATGGATTGAAAAATCGTACAGGCCCCTGTACGGCCTCTTACGAGGAGGCGGAAATCAAGGCCGCGATGGTAAAAAGCTCCCGCCTCAAGGTGGTGGTGAGCGATAGCACCAAATTCACCAGCTCAGGTCTATTCCAGTTTTGCGATTGGTCTGAAATAGACTACTTCATTACCGATAGCGCCATCCCGGAAGAAGAGCTCACCCATTTGTCTAAACTGACGGAAGTCATCGTGGTCGATTGAGTGGCTCGTTCCGTGATTTAACACGATGCCCTTCAATCCTGCTGATCAAGCCATGCCAGCGCCCGCTCGCCGGCCTCATCCATCGGCAGATAGACCAGCAGCCGCGAACCGTTGCGCGGTGCGGAATACCAGTACATCTGCTGCAGGCTGAAGCGCCCGAGCTGCGGATGGTTGAAATTTTTGACCTGATTTTCCACGCCGCGCACCTCATACCGCTGGTGCCACAGCGCTTCAAACTCGGCGGAGGCGGCGAAAAAGCGCGCCAGCTTATTTTCCCACAGCGGATCGCCCCGGTGCTCGGCCATCGCCGCGCGGAAGTAGGAGACAAACGTCGGCAGCACATCGCGGTTTTCGATGCGGCGGCGCCAGGTATCATTAGTCAGATAGAGATAAATACAGTTGCGATCTTCTTCGGCCAGCGCGGCGAAATCCACGCCCATCAGGCGGCAAAAGCTGTCGTTCCACGCCACGATGTCGAAGCTGGGTTTCTGGATGCTGGCGGGCTGCGGCATCAGGCTATCGAGCAGCCGCCGGGTTCCGGGGCTTATCCCCTCGCAGACCGTGATCTGGGGCGTTTCCGGCGGCGTCAGCCCGGCCAGCACAAACAGGTGCCGCGTCTCCAGCGGGCTGCACTGTAGCGCGTTCGCCACGCCCACCAGTACCGCTTCTGACGGATTGACCTCCCGCCCCTGCTCCAGCCAGGTGTACCAGGTGACGCCGACGTCCGCCAGCATCGCCACCTCTTCGCGGCGCAGCCCGGGCGTGCGCCGCCTCCCGACCCGCGGCAGGCCCAGACGCTGGGGATCGAGGCTTTCACGCCGGGCGCGCAGAAAGGCTCCCAGCTGCTTGCGGCTATCATCGGGCGCGATCGGCCCCGATTCACGTTGCGGCATCCCCGTCATATCCCCTCCAGCATGGTAGTACCAATACCAGTATAGACAGGAACTGGTACCCGTTTAATTTATCGGTAATGCTACGACCATCCGCTGAATGACGCAATGGAGAGATCCGATGAATTCGTCTGCTGTTTCACCCGGCCGCGCCGGTTTACTCCTGCTGTTGACCGGCCAGATGCTACCGCTGATCGACACCTCAATTACCAACGTGGCGCTGGATTCGATCACCCATTCGCTGAATGCCAACGCTACCCAACTGGAGCTGATTGTCGCCCTCTACGGCGTCTCTTTTGCCGTCTGTCTGGCGATGGGCAGCAAGCTTGGCGACAACTATGGCCGCCGTCGTCTGTTTATGTGGGGCGTCGCGCTTTTTGGCCTCGCCTCCCTGCTGTGCGGGATAGCGAACTCCATCAACGCGCTGCTGGCGGCGCGTACGCTGCAGGGGGCCGGGGCGGCGCTGATCGTGCCGCAAATACTCGCCACCCTACACGTCACCCTGAAGGGGAGCGCCCACGCGCGCGCCATCAGCCTGTATGGCGGGATCGGCGGGATTGCCTTTATCGTCGGGCAGATGGGCGGCGGCTGGCTGGTCTCGGCGGATATCGCCGGCCTCGGCTGGCGTAACGCCTTCTTTATCAATGTGCCGATCTGCCTGCTGGTGCTGGGCTTTAGCCAGCGCTATGTGCCGGAAACCCGGCGCGAAGCGCATTCGCGCATCGACTGGCAGGGCACCTTTAGCCTGGCGCTGATCCTCTGCTGTCTGCTGTTTCCGATGGCGCTGGGCCCGGAGCTACACTGGCCATGGTCGTTACAAATCCTGCTGGCGGCGGTGCTGCCGCTGCTGGCCTGGATGCGGGTAAGCGCCCTGCGTAAACAGCAGCGCGGTGAACAGCCGCTGCTGCCGCCACGGCTGCTAAAGCTGACCAGCATCCGCTTCGGGATGGCCATCGCCCTGCTGTTCTTCAGCGCCTGGTCGGGTTTTATGTTCTGCATGGCGCTGACGATGCAGGCCGGTCTGGGGATGGCGCCGTGGCAGTCGGGCAACAGCTTTATCGCCCTTGGCGTGGCCTATTTTCTCTCCGCGCTGTACGCGCCGAAGCTGATTGCCCGCTACAGTATGGGACGCATTCTGCTGATGGGTCTGGTGGTGCAGATAGCGGGTTTGCTGCTGCTGATGGCGACCTTCAATCACTTCGCCAGCCATACTTCTACGCTGGCGCTGGTGCCCTCTACCGCGCTGATCGGCTACGGTCAGGCGCTGATCGTCAATAGCTTCTACCGCATCGGCATGCGTGATATCAGCGCCTGCGATGCCGGAGCCGGGAGCGCCATTCTGAGCACGCTCCAGCAGGCGACGTTAGGACTGGGGCCGGCGATTCTGGGTTCGCTGTTTTTAACCCTCGCCCAGCGCAGCGGCGGCGACTATCCGCAGGCGCTGATCGACTTTCTGGCCGTCGAAGCAGGGATGATGCTGCTCTTAGGGGCCATTGCCCTGCGGCTGCGTCATCATCTGAATATCCGTCCGGTGGCTACCGCCTCGTAATTCACATTGGCGTCACGTCTGATTTGCATAATATACATCCAGCGGTCATCATAACCGCTGGATGTACAGGAGACGTTATGCAGGAATTAATATCGCAAATTGCCGCATCAGGCATCAAAATTACCGCCACTACTTCACTCATCATTATCTTCGGCATTATTTTACTGACGGCGATCGTCATTCATTTCATTCTGCATAAAGTGGTATTGCGCACCTTCGAAAAACGCGCGCAGGCCAGCAACCATTTGTGGTTGCAGATCATCACGCAGAATAAACTGTTTCACCGGCTGGCCTTTACCCTGCAAGGGATTATCGTTAACGTCCAGGCGGTACTGTGGTTACAAAAAGGTAGCGAAGCCGCGGATATATTAACCACCGGCGCCCAGCTGTGGGTCATGATATATGCCCTACTGTCGTTCTTTTCGCTGCTCGATGTGATCTTTAATTTATCGCAAAAGCTGGCCAGCGCCTCTCAGCTGCCGCTGAAAGGGATATTCCAGGGGGTTAAGCTGGTCAGCGCCATTATCGTCGGCATTCTGGCGATCTCCTTACTCATCGGCCAGTCGCCGGCGATTCTGATCAGCGGCCTCGGGGCGATGGCTGCGGTACTGATGCTGGTGTTCAAAGACCCGATTCTTGGCCTGGTGGCCGGAATTCAGCTCTCAGCCAACGACATGCTGAAACTCGGCGACTGGCTGGAGATGCCGAAATACGGCGCCGATGGCGCGGTCATCGATATTGGCCTGACCACGGTAAAAGTCCGCAACTGGGATAATACCATTACCACCATTCCCACCTGGTCGCTGGTGTCCGACTCCTTTAAAAACTGGAGCGGTATGTCGGCCTCAGGCGGCCGCCGTATAAAACGCAGCCTGAATATTGATACCACCAGTATTCATTTTCTTGCTGAACAGGAACAGCAGCGTTTAATTCAGGCCCGGCTGCTCAAACCTTATATGGATTCACGCCATCAGGAAATTAGCGAATGGAACCAGCAACACGCGGAGGATCGTTCAGTATTGAATTTGCGTAAGATGACTAATATCGGCACCTTCCGCGCTTATTTGCAGGAGTATTTACGCAACCACCCGCGACTGCGCAAAGATATGACGATGATGGTCCGCCAGCTGGCCCCGGATGCCAACGGTTTACCGATTGAAATCTATTGCTTCACCAACACGGTGGTGTGGGCGGAATATGAGGGCATTCAGGCGGATATTTTCGACCACATTTTTGCGGTGGTCGACGAATTCGGTTTACGTATTCATCAATCCCCCACCGGCAACGATATTCGTGCGCTGACGGGCGCGGTCAGCAGCTGATCCTCAGGCGCTGGCGCGGGCAATAACGCGCCAGTCCATCATCACCCGCTCGGCGGCGGCATCCGGGTTGTCGATTTTTTTCAGCAACAGCGTCACCGCCGTGCGGCCAATATCTCGCGAAGGTTGTTCTACGGTGGTCAGCTGCGGCGAGACCATCTCCGCCAGTTCCGTGCCATCAAAGCCCATCACCGCAATATCCTCCGGCACCCGCAGCCCCGCCTGGGCGATCGCGCGCAGCGCGCCTGCCGCCAGAGAGTCGGCGACGGCAAATACCGCATCCGGTCTCTCGGTTAACGCCAGCAGCGTTTCCATTGCCGCTTTACCGGCGGCGGCGCTGAGATCGCTGGCATAGGCCACATGCTGATAGCCCAGCCCCCGGACGTGGAGCACGTCTTTATAGCCGCGCTCGCGCAGGCGGGCGTAGCGATAGCTGAGATCGTGGTTAATCAGGGCGATTCGCTGGTGACCGCTCTCCGCCAGCCGCGTCACCGCCCCCTGCGCGGCGTCAATATCGTTAATTCCGACGCAGGAAATTGTGCCGACGTCAGCGTATTCCGCGCACTGCACCCACGGCGCGTCGCCGATCATCATCGTCAGCTCCGGCAGACTGGAGAGCGCATTCATGGTGATAATACCGTCCACCATTTTTCCCGACAGCAGCTGCAGCCCGGAGGTGGAACGCGCCAGGTCCGAACCGGAGTTACACAGCAGGATCCGGTAGCCATGTTTCTCCGCCTCTTCTTCGATACCCTTCACCACTTCCGCGCAGAACGGGTTGGCGATATTCGATACCATCACCAGAATCATGTAGCTCCGCGCGGTGCGCAGCTGGCGAGCCAGCAGATTAGGTTGATAGTTGCTCTCTTTAATCGCCTGCAGTACGCGTTCGCGGTTCTTCGGTTTGACCGTATCGCTGTTATTCAACACCCGCGATACCGTCGCCACCGAGACCCCCGCCAGGCGAGCGATTTTCTGAATTGACATAGAGACTGCACTTCCTGCGATGAAGGTGATAGTGCGCAGGCTATCATAAATAAGCCGGGATGCGCAGCGGCAGAAGAGCGCCGCCGCGCGGGTTGCCGCCCTCGTTAATGTGCCGCGAAGCTATTAATTATCAGGGCTATTTTCCCCGCTCGTTACGAGGGATGATTTTACAGGTATACCAGACACCGCCCGCCAGCCGCGCAGGTGCGGTGACAAAAACAGTATCTTTTCACTTATTAATACGTTAGGGATGATGCCATCAATGAATAGTAAACTCGTGTTTCTCGCCCTCGGCTGCTCGCTGGCCGCGCTCAGCGGCTGCACCGCGTCCAAATCGTCACCGGAGCGTCACGCCTACTATTTTGTCGCCCACCGTTCCGATTTTGTCGGCGGCAATTTTGCGGTGAATCAGCAGGAGAACTACCGCTTAAATCTGCCGACCTTCAGCGAAGCCTATCAGCGCGGCAAGCAGGACCGGACGGCGGGGGTCAGCGAAAGCGATGCCCGTCGCAACGCCGATGCGATTAAGCAGCAGGTGACCAAGGGCGCCCAAACGCAGCACTCATTTACCGGCAACGCCGGCGATAAGTGGAGCAACGAGATGGAGAACAAAGACGCCGTCCTGTTCGGGAATGAACTTTCCGGCGCCTATCTGGATGGTTATCTCGGGGTGAAGTAAGACGCCCTGCGCCACCGCCGGTGGCGCAGTATCCTCCGGCTAGCGCCCGACGCGGACCCAGCGCTGCTGCTGATGGCTTTGCACAATCGCATCGATGATATACATCACATCCGCCCCTTCATAAAATGAGGCAAAACACCGCAGGTTTTCTGGCGGCATCTTTCCGGCGCGTACCGCCTGGTAGAAGTACAGCATCATATTTTTAAAGGCGTCCGGCCAGCCTTCACTATGCCCGCCGGGGAAATGCGCGCTGGCGGCAACATCGTGCTGCATCAGGCTCGGGTCATCGCTGAGCATCTGGTTCGGCTGCGCGCGCTGGCCAATCCACAGCCGCTGCGGGAGCTCCTGATCCCACGCCAGCGAGCAGACGCTGCCGTTGATTTCCACCGCCAGACGGTTCTTTCTTCCGGCGCTAACCTGCGAGACGGTAAAGCAGCCCTTGCTGCCATCATCAAAGCGAAACAGCACCGACCCCATATCTTCCGTATCCACCGGGCGTTCCTGATAACCCGCCTTCTCATCCTGCAGGCCAAAGGTGGCGTGGCCAGCGGGCGGGGCATGGCGCGTCGGCCAGACGATCGCCAGATCCGCCATCACCTCGGTGATGCGGCGGCCGGTTATAAACTGAACCGTATCGCACCAGTGGGAGCCGATATCCGCCACCGCCCGCGATGCGCCGCCCAGCGCGGATTCCACCCGCCAGTTGTAATCGCTTTGCCGCAGCATCCAGTCCTGTAAATAGCTGCCGTGCGCCGAGAACAGCCGTCCGATCTGCCCCTCGCGCATCATGCTGGCGGCCTGCTGAACCATGGCGAACTGGCGGTAGACAAAGCTCACGCCATGTACCACGCCGGCGCTTTCCGCCAGCGTCACCAGCTCACGCGCCTCATCCGGGCGCATGCACAGCGGTTTTTCCGAGAAGAGATGCAGCCCGGCGCGCAGCACCTGACGATTAATCTCAGCGTGCAGATGGTTCGGCGTGCAGTTATGCACCACCTGCAAGCCGGGATGCGCCAGTAGATCCTCAACCCGCCCGTAGGCATGGGCCACATTCAGCTGCCGCGCCTTTTGCTGCGCCTGCGCCAGATGGCTATCGCATAGCGCTACCACCTCGATATCGCCCACCCGGCGCAGGGCTTCAATATGCGCCGGGCCGATAAACCCGCTGCCGATAATCCCGACCTGAATCATCCCGGCCCCCCGTTTCCCGCCGCAAAATCATCAAACGCCCGCCCGGAAACCGGAATGATATGGCGACGGATAAACTCGCTGCCCTCCCGCGCCCCGGTCTCGGCCTCTTTCAGGCAGCACTCCCACTCCAGCACCGCCCAGCCGTCAAAGTCGTATTCGGTCAGCTTGCTGAAAATACTTTTGAAATCAATCTGCCCGTCGCCCAATGAACGAAAGCGCCCCGCCCGCTGCAGCCAGGGCTGGTATCCCCCGTATACCCCGCAGCGGCCATCGCGGCGGAATTCGGCATCTTTGACGTGAAAGGCTTTGATGCGCGAATGATAGATATCGATGTACGCCAGGTAGTCCATCTGCTGGAGGTGCAGGTGGCTGGGATCGTAGAGCATATTGCAGCGCGGATGGTTCTCCACTCGCCGCAGGAAACGCTCAAAGGTGACGCCATCATGTAAATCTTCCCCCGGGTGGATTTCGTAACACAGATCGACGCCCTGCTCGTCGAAAGCGTCGAGGATCGGCCGCCAGCGCCGCGCCAGCTCGTCAAATGCCTCCTCCAGCAACGGCGCGTTATGCGGCGGCCAGGGGTAAAAATAGGGCCACGCCAGCGCCCCGGAAAAAGTGGCATGGGCCGATAATCCCAGGCGCCCGGAGGCGACCGCCGCCTGCTGCACTTTTTCCACCGCCCACCGCTGGCGCGCCTGCGGGTTACCGCGCAGCGCAGCGGGGGCAAAGGCGTCAAAAGCCGCGTCATAGGCCGGATGTACGGCCACCAGCTGGCCTTCAAGATGGCTGGAGAGCTCGCTGATGGTCAGGCCATACTCCGCCAGCCGCCCGCGAATCTCATCGCAGTAGGTCTGGCTCGCCGCCGCCCGTTCGACATCAAATATGGCCGGATGATTACACGGGATCTGCAGCGCCTGATAGCCAAGGCCGGCGGCCCAGGCCGCAATCCCTTCCAGGGTATTAAACGGCGCCTGCGGGCCGATAAACTGCGCCAGAAAAATCCCCGGTCCCTTGATCGTTTTCATACTTCCTCCCGATTGTTATTGCGGCTCTTTCTCGTTGTACTGGAAAGAGAAAAGGAAAATCAGCGCGATAAGCGCCGCGGCTACCGCCGGGATCCACCAGAAGGTCACCCACGCCTGCGGTACCGCCTGCCCGGCCACCAGCTGGTGATACAGCGCCCCGGAAATTTGCGAGCCCAGCAGCATCCCGATGCCGTAGGTAAACATAACGATCATACTTTGCGCCTGGCCTTTGACCTTGTCGCCCGCGACGCGATCGGTATAGATAAAACCGACGACAAAGAAGAAGTCATAGCACACGCCGTGCAGCAGAATGCCGAGATAAAGCAGAAAACGTCCCTCTTCGCTGACGCCGAGGGCAAAGAAGGCATAGCGCACAAACCACGCCGCCATCCCGACCAGCAGCATGTATTTCACCCCCAGGCGACGAAACAGCAGCGGGATCACCAGCATAAAGGCAATTTCGGACATCTGGCCGAACGCCATCGCCGTGCTGACATCAGCCACTCCGGCATCCGCCAGATAGGAGGCGGTGAAGGCGTAATAGGTACCCAGCGGAATGGAGATCAGGGTGGCGCAGAGCGAAAAGATAAAGAAATGGCGGGTCTTCAGCAGCGCAAAAGCATCGGCGCACAGCAGATCGCGAAATTTCACCGGTATGCCTTTCGCCGGCGCCGGGGTATGCGGCAACGTCAGACTATAGAGAGCCAGCGCCACCGAGCACAAAGCCGCCAGCTTGAAGATCGCCGTGGTATCGGAAATCCCGGTTACGCCGATACAGATCCCGGCGACGATCCAGCCGATGGTGCCAAAGACACGCACCACCGGGAAAGTTTTATCGACATTGTTCAGACTGTGGAAAGCAATATTGTTGGTCAACGCCAGCGTCGGCATGTAGCACAGCGTATAGCCGAACAGCAGGCCGATGAGCAACGCGCCATTTTGCGCGACCAGCGCCTGCGGGACAAACCACAGAATAACCGCCCCCGCCAGGTGCATCGCCGCCATCACCTTCTGTGAGGCAAAGAAGCGGTCAACCAGCATCCCCAGCACAAACGGCGAGAGAATCGAGGCGATGGGCCCGGCAGAAAACGCATCGCCAATCAGCAGCGACATCTCGTAACGCGTCATCACCAGGCCCAGGGTCACCGACCAGCTTCCCCAGATAAAAAACTGCATAAACATCATTAACGACAGGCGCGGCACCAGAAACCGCTGCTGCACGCGGGCACTTTCACGACCTTCAGTTGTTGATACCATTTTGACCGCCCTCAAAAAGTAATCGATTACAAACCGCTTCGAAATGAAAAGTAATCGATTACAAAAAGAAGTTCCTCCGCGAAATACGCTAAGCGCGAAGAAGATCACAATAAAAGGCAAGATCGCCCCGACGAACGTCAGGGCGACAGGGCGTCACGCCGGGCGGCGCAGCAGCTTAAAGACGATAAACAGGACCAGGATCCATACCGGCAGTAAAATTGCCGACAGACGCATGCCGTCGATGGTGCACATCAGCACCAGAATCAGCGCGAGAAAGGCGATGCAGAGATAGTTACCGCCCGGCGCCAGCAGCGCTTTAAACTTCGACTCCCGCCCTTTACGGCGCTGCGCGGCGCGGAACTTCAGGTGTGCCATGCAGATCATAATCCAGTTCAGTAGCAGCGTCGCCACCACCAGCGCCATCAGCAGGCCCAGCGCTTTTTGCGGCAGCAGATAGTTCAACAGCACCACCAGCGAGGTGATCACCCCGGACAGGATCAGCGAATTCACCGGCACGCCGCGCTTGCTGATGCGGGCGAGAAACTTCGGCGCGTTACCCTGCACCGACAGACCGAACAGCATCCGGCTATTAGAGTAAACGCCGCTGTTATAGACCGACAGTGAAGCCACCAGAATGACGAAATTCAGCGCGGAAGCCACCACGTTACTGTCCAGATTATGGAATATCATCACAAACGGGCTGCTGTCGGATTTGATTTCCACCCACGGGTAGAGCGCCAGCAGCACCACCAGCGAACCGATATAAAACAGCAGAATACGGTACACCACCTGGTTTACCGCTTTCGGAATGCTTTTTTGCGGATCCTGCGCTTCGGCCGCGGTAATGCCAATCAGCTCCAGGCCGCCGAACGAGAACATGATCACCGCCAGCGACATCACCAGGCCATGCCAGCCGGTGGCGAAGAAGCCGCCGTGCCGCCACAGATTATCGAACCCCGCTTTGCTGCCGCCGTGGCCGCCAAACAGCATCCACAGGCCAAAGCCGATCATGCCGATAATCGCCAGCACTTTAATCAACGCAAACCAGAACTCCGCTTCGCCGTACAGACGAACGTTAACGAGGTTAACGGCGTTGATGATCGCGAAGAAGGCCGCCGCCCAGACCCAGGTCGGTACCTCCGGGAGCCAGTACTGCATATAGATACCGGCGGCGGTCAGCTCCGCCATCCCCACCAGCACGAACATCACCCAGTAGTTCCAGCCGGAGAGAAAGCCGGCAAACGGGCCCCAGTATTTATACGCAAAGTGGGCAAAGGAGCCGGATACCGGCTCTTCCACCACCATTTCGCCAAGCTGGCGCATGATCAGAAAAGCGATGATCCCGGCGACGGCATAGCCGATCAGCACGGCCGGTCCGGCCATCTGAATCGCCGGCCCGATGCCGAGAAACAGCCCGGTACCGATAGCGCCGCCAAGGGCAATGAGCTGAATATGTCGGTTCTGTAAACCGCGATGAAGCGTCGGGCCGCGCTCCGCTGTGGCATCTGACTGCGTTGACGCGTCTTTCACGTCGATCCCCTGTTAGTTTTTATGAAGGGGCACCTTTTAACACTTCTGCTCGCCCGACTTCAAGTTACAGATGCGCCGGGGAGCGACAAGCGGAGAGGGTTAACAGGGGAGAGAAAGGGCGAGCCGCTGCGGCCCGCCCCGCTTTACGCTTAGAAATCGTAGCTCATTGAGACCTTGACGGTACGCGGCTGCCCCTGGAACAGATAGGTGCCGGTATCATCAACACCCTGCCAGTATTTCTCATTGGTGACGTTATCCACGCCCGCACGAACCACCATCTGGTTTTGGTTCTGATTAAGCGACAGACGGTAGCGCACGCCCAGATCGAGAGTGGTGTAGCTATCGAGTTTTTTGCTGTTCGCCGCATCGGCATACTGCGAACCGGTATGGTTCAACCGCGCCGTCGCCGTCAGCCCCTCAACCGGCTTGATGTCATATTCCGCGCCCAGCACCGCATAGAATTTAGACACCCCGATGGCATCTTTACCGTCGTTGACGCCGCCGGCGGTTTTGGTCTGCTGCGGATCCAGCCACTGCACGCTGCCGTTCAGGCGCAGCCCCAGTACCGGCTCGCCAAAGACGTTCAGCTCGGCGCCGCGGTTACGCTGCTCGCCATCCAGGCCGTAGCGGCGATTGGCGTCAGAGATCGCGTTGGGCTTAGTAATTTCAAACAGCGCCAGCGACCCGCCGAGAGTGCCGTAATCCATTTTCACCCCCACCTCATTCTGTTTCGAATGGGCGATCCCGGTGCTCTGCCCGGCGTTTGCCGCGGTGTTCGGCGCCACGCTCCCTGGCTGCAGAGCTTCGGTATGGTTGGCATACAGCGACAGCGTGTCCCACGGTTTGTAAACCAGCCCTACCGTCGGCGTCCAGCGGCTCTGGGTATAACGCGAGGAGGTCTCTTCCACTCCGGTGCTGTTACTGTAGTTACGCACCACCACTTTCTGATGACGCGCGGCGGCGGTGAGCAGCACTTTGTCGTTAAAGAAGCCCAGGGTGTCGCTCAACAGCCAGCCCTGAGTACGGCTGCGCGAAGTGGTCAGCGGATCGAAGTAGTTACCGCCAAAGTAGGCGTTGTCCGGCATCGCCACATCGTGATTGTCATAGATGTTAGTGGCCGGGTTGTTGGCCGACATCCGCCAGGCGGTAGCGTCGGTTCTGACCTGCGCGGCATATCCGACGTTGACCTGATGCGAAATGGCGCCGGTGGTGAAATTGCCGCGTACGCCGCCCATCCCGCTAATGGCGTCGATAATGCGGTTAGTATCCAGACGACCGACGGTGGCATCGCCGTTTTCATTAACCAGCTTCGGCGCGCTATAGATGCCGGTTTCATGCGAGTGCTGGCCGCCGAGGGCGCCGTATAACGTCCAGCTGTCGGTCAGGTCATATTCGCCTTTCGCCATGCCGAATTCGCTTTCAATGTCGCTGTAGCCCCACTTCTGGCTATAGTTCTTACGGCTATCCGGCAGCGCAGGCACGACGTCGACGCCGCTGATATTGACCCCCATCGTCCCGCCGTGGAAGGTTTTTTTCTGATAGCCAAAATCGAGCGAGGAGCGGAAACGATCGCCGCGATAGTCCAGCCCCAGGGAGGCCAGCGTGGTTCGGCGCCGGTCATTATCCACCGCGCCTTCGCCTTCGCGGTGCACCAGATTCACCCGGGCGCCAAACTGGTTATCATCGCCAAAACGACGGCCCACGTCGAGACTGCCGCCGACCTGAGAATCGCTGGTGTAGTCCACGCCAACGCGGGTGGTCGGCATCTCTTCCGCCCGTTTAGGTTCGAGGTTGATCATCCCACCGACGCCGCTACTGGCCACGCCGTTCAGCAGACCATTCGCCCCTTTGAAAACCTCGACGCGTTCCAGCATCTGCGTATCCATCACCTGGCGCGGCACCACGCCGGCCAGGCCGCCCATGGTCATATCATCGCCATCAAGCTTAAAGCCGCGAATGCGGTAGGTTTCCGCAAAGTTGCCGTACCCCTGCACCGTCTGGACGCCGGCGTCGTTGTTGACCACATCGGCGATGGTTTGCGCCTGCTGGTCCTGAATCATCTTCGCGGTATAGCCGATGACGTTAAACGGTACGTCCATCGCCTTTTGTTCGCCAAGCATGCCGAGACGGCCGCCGTGGGCGATTTGCCCGTCAAGGAACGCCGGAACCACCAGATCGCCGCCGGCTTTAAAATCGCTGCCTTCGGTCGCCTGCACGACCATGACCTCTTCGTTTTTCTTGTTGTCGCTGCTGCTGTCCGCCGCTGTCGCGGCGTGGGTGATGGCGCCAATCGTTAACGCCAGCAGCGTTTTACGTAGCGGGAAAGAGGAATAAGAGGTGGTGTACATAATGAGTCCGTGATGACGATAAATGAAAGCAAGGGCCCGTTGCCGGGCCAGAATTTTTATTGGGCGCTCAGGTCGATGCGGGCAACGCTGTCCGGACCTTTGGTCGAGTGATCTTTGTTGAACGGCTGTTTGACGGTGACAAACAGCGTCTGACCATCCGCTGAGAGCAGCAGGCTGTTCGGATTAACCGGGATATCCCACTGCTTTTTCTGCGCATAGGTGGTGCCGTTGAGGCTGATAACCTTGCCGGATTCACGCTGAGAGATATAAATTTCATTGCGTTTCGGGTTGAACAGCACCGCCAAAGAGTCACCCACCTCCAGCTGCTTAATCACTTTGCCGCTGTGAATATCCAGCACCAGGGTGGTTTTCGCCTTCGAGTTATCGGTCACAAACAGGCGCCCGGTCTCGCTGTCTTCCGCGATGTTCAGCAGCAGCGCCGGTTTGTCGCCCAGCGGTTTCCAGCGTTGTTCAATCCGGTTGCTGCGCGGATTAATCACCAGGATCTCGCCGCTGCCGTTGGCGGCGTACAGGCGGCCGGTTTGCGCGGAATAGTGCAGCCCGGTCATCCACTTGCCGGTGTTTTTAATCCGCGTTTTCAGCTTCAGGGTGGTGGCATCCACCACCCAGATTTGCGCCGGGTCGGCGACAGCGCCGACGTACAGGGTATTATCCAGCAGCAGGATCTGCCGCGCGCCGTAAGGCAGGCCCTTTTCATTACGCTCGCTAAACAGCAGCCGTTTTTTGACTTTACCAGTTGCGGTGTCGATGGCGCTGATGCCGCCGTCAAGGGAGTTCGTGACAAACAGCGTTTTGCCATCCGGCGTTATCTGTACGGCGAAATTTTTCAGGTCGGTATAGCTCAGACCGAGGGTCTTCAGGGTCTTCGGGTCGAGCTTGTAAACGGCCCCGCCCTGCACATCTTTAAAACCTTCGGCGCTTGCCACGTACAGGGCGTCGCCCTGCGGGCTGAGCGCCATTTCATACAGCCCGTCAGCCAGTTCACGTTTTAACGGTTGTCCGACGGTGGCTGCGCTTTTCTCGACAGCGGCAGGGATAGCAGGAGTGGAGCGGGTGGCTGCGCAGCCGCTTAAGACCGCAGAAATCGCCAGGGCTAATGCCGGGATGGTGTGTTTCATTGTAGAAATCCTTAACAAAATCAATAACCCGGTGGTAGCTCCGTGCCGATATTGTTATTTTCCGGCCTTGTAACGCTGAGCCCACCCTACGCCTTCGCTGTTTCCTTGTGAGCGACTCACTGGCGCAGGTTATTCCATACTCAGCCTGCAAACAAAAAGAAGAATGAGAACTATACTCATTATCTTATTGAGCGCAAGCCTAATCGCGCCCGGGATAGGCAAAAGCGATAATCCACTGATTTCCGGACATTAAGTTGCGAAGCGCATCCGCGAATGTGCCGCTGACCGCCGCCTCGCAGGAGCAAACGGCTTCTCTCAACGACAACGTCTATGCCTGACAGTGTCTGGACGGCGTGGAGAAAGGGCTGACGGATGTCGGGTTGCCACAATCTGCAGGTGGCCGACGATCTGACGCTGTTTGTCTGGCGCGAAAAAATCATTCCAACGCGGGGGGATCCCGATCGATCTGCAACAGGCGCGCACCGACGGTAAGATCATGGGCTATCAGGGAAGCGATTTTGCCGCGCTGAGCAATTTCCCGCAGGGAGCCAGCGCGCAAATGCTGAATATGACACACCACGTATCATCGGGGAAACGCCGGAGCCTGAAGGCTCCGGCACGAGACGATCAGGCGCTGGCAATCTCCAGGCGGGCGAGCTGAGCGGCATTCAGCGTCAGATGCGCCGCCCGCGCAAAGCTCTCCACCTGGGACACGCTGGTCGCGCTGGCGATCGGCGCCGTGACCCCTTCGCGGCTCATCAGCCAGGCCAGCGCCACTTCTGCCGGTTTGGCATTGTGCTGGCCGGCGACCTCTTCCAGGGTGTCGATAATGCGTATTCCGCGCGGATTAAGATATTTACCGATGCCGCCACCGCGCTGACTCTGCGCCAGATCGGACTGCTGGCGATATTTACCGGTTAAGAAACCGGAAGCCAGGCTGTAATAGGTGACAACGCCAATCTCACGGCTGATGCACAGGTCGCAAAGCGCGCCTTCGAACGCGGAACGGTGATAAAGGTTATATTCCGGCTGTAGCACCTGCCAGGCCGGCAGCCCCTCTTTACGCGCTACTTCCAGCGCGGTGGAAAGCTGCTGCGCATCAAGGTTGGATGCCCCCATCGCACGAATTTTTCCCGCCTGCTGGAGGGCCTGAAAAGCGTCCAGGGTCTCGGCGACCGGCGTTTCCGGGTCCGGCCAGTGGGCAAAGTAAAGATCGATATAATCGGTATTCAGACGGCGCAGCGAATCGTCCACCGCCTGTTGGATCCAGGCTTTTTTCAGCCCTTTTTGCCCGGGAAGCCCTAGATCAGAGCCTACCTTAGTGAAGATTTTTACCTTATCACGCATGGCAGGCCGCGCCTGGAGCCAGCGGCCGATAATGGTTTCAGACTCTCCCCCCTGATTGCCATCCGCCCAGCGGGAGTAAACATCCGCGGTATCAATGGCATCAAAGCCGTGGTCGACAAAAGCATCAAGAATGGCAAAACTGGTTTTTTCATCGCAGGTCCAGCCAAAAACGTTGCCGCCGAAGACCAGCGGGGCGATGGAAAATCCGGTTTTGCCCAATGGACGTGTATTCATGCCGTGCACTCCTTATCGCTTATATTCTGTATCCTTCGATACACCGCGAGGGCTGATAAAGGACAATCACTGGATAGTCAGAAAAGGAATCTTGCGGCGGGCCGGTTGATGCCCGCCGGACGCATTACCACATTATGTCCCGGAATAGACGTCAAAGCTAAAATATTTGCCCGACAGTTTTTTATAGGTTCCGTCGGCAAGAATTTTGGCAATCGCACCGTTAATTTCCTGACGCAGGGCTTCGTCATCTTTGCGCAGACCAATCGCCGCGCCGGCGCCAAACAGTGTATTATCCTGCAAACTTCCGCCGACAAAGGCGAAGTCTTTCCCCTGCGGCTGCTGCAGGAAGCTGTAGTCGGCCATCATCCCGGAGAGTACCGCGCCATCGATACGCCCGGACTCCAGATCTCGCACCACGCTGTCGGCGCCCTGGTAGGCCACAATGTTAATCCCCGCCGGACGCCAGTGCTGATTGACGTACGTCTCCTGCGCCGAACCTTGTTCCACACCGATGGTTTTGCCTTTGAGCTGCTCAGGCGTATTACCGGTCAGCGTATTTTTGCGCGCCACGAGGAACACCGGGCCGTTATACAGCTTATCGCTGAAGGCGATCTGCTCTTTGCGCTTCTCGGTCATGTACATACCGGAGAGAATGGCGTCGAATTTGCGCGCCTTCAGCGCCGGAATAATACCGTCGAAGTTGCTTTCCACCCACACGCATTTCGCCTGCAGCTGCTGGCAGATGGCGTTGCCTAAATCAATATCGAAACCCGCCAGCTTGCCCTGCGGGTCTTTCCATTCAAACGGCGCAAAAGTGGGATCGACGCCAAAACGAATTTCCTTTTGTTCTGCGGCCAGCGCCGATGTTGACGCCATCAGCGCGACCCACAGCAGAAGAGATTTTTTCATTATTTACGAGCTCCAGAGATCAACGGCAGTGTGTTTCAACTAACCGGGCGAAGAACGACGCGCCGGTGGTAATAATGTCATCGTTAAAGTCATAGCCTGGGTTATGCACCATGCAGCTCCCCTTGCCGCCCTTCTCGCCGTTGCCCAGCAGGAAATAGCAGCCCGGACGCGCCTGCAGCATAAAGGCGAAATCCTCGCTGGCGTTCATCGGCGAAATCGCCGGCAGCACCTGCTCGCTGCCAAAAACTTCCAGGGCTAGCGCTTTGGCGAAGGCGGTTTCGTCCGCGCTGTTGGTCAGCACCGGATAGGAGTCATAGACCTCAATCTCGCTGGTTGCGCCGTAGCTTTTGGCGGTGAACCCGGCGATCTCGGTAATGCGTCTAATCAGCAGATCGCGCACTTCGGGCTTCATCGCCCGCACGGTCAGCTCCATCACCGCACTTTCCGGGATCACGTTGGAAGCGATCCCCGCCTGGAAGGTCCCGACGGTCACCACGGCGGTTTCCCCCGGCGGCACGTTGCGGGCCACAATACTTTGCAGCGCCATCACCAACGCGGAACCGGTCAGAATCGGATCGACCGCACGGTCAGGATGAGCGCCGTGGCCGCCATAGCCATGGATGGTGATCTTGACCGTATCGGCCGAAGCCATAAAGTTGCCGGCATAAAAGCCCAGCTTGCCGACCGGCAGCCCCGGCATATTGTGCAGGGCGAATACGCAATCGCACGGGAAGCGTTCAAACAGGCCGTCTTTAATCATCAGGTCGGCGCCGCCGATAGCCTCTTCCGCCGGCTGGAAAATCAGATGTACCGTGCCGTTAAACTGGCAGGCCGGCGAGGCGATATATTTCGCCGCCGCCAGCAGAATGGTGGTGTGGCCGTCATGACCGCAGGCATGCATTTTGCCCGGCACGGTGCTGGCCCACGGTAATTCGGTGGTTTCAAAGATCGGCAGCGCATCCATGTCGGCGCGTAGCCCGATGGTCCGCGGCGAGTTGCCTTTGGTTAAGGTCCCCACCACCCCGGTTTTCCCCACATCGCGGGTCACCGTATAGCCCCATTCCGCCAGTTTCCCCGCCACCAGCTCACTGGTATTAAACTCTTCCAGACTTAATTCCGGATGGGCATGCAAATAATGACGGATCGCAATCATTTCTTCTTCAGCTGCTTTAATTTCGGGAATCACAAAATCGGTCATGCCGGTCTCCGGGAAATAGAATCAATATTCTGCATAATTCAGGCATCAGGCCACGGGCGGCCAGGTCAGTGAGAAAGCCAGCACACCTGCAGATTAACGTATGGCGAAGATACTCAGACTCCATAACTTATCTGGATAAGCGTTGAATGCAAGCAAGATTTCTGATTTCTGGAACCGGCCTCATCTCATTTACTAATGATTATTCAGAGAGTTACCCGGCATAGCGCCAGATGAAATCCAATGTGTGTCGGCAGGAGAATAAGCCAAAGAGGCCATGCTATTAAGTAAGCCATTAACAGTGAAATAGACTAAACTCAGGGCTATATTAAAATATAAACATTTAAATAAGAGATTATTAACACATGTTTATTCTACAAATATCACACTGAGAACAGCATATTTATGAACGGTGCGGAAACCAACGGCGCGGCGAAATATGATGATACCGGGTTCGCACCGGCCGCCGCCTCGGCAAACGGCGTCGCCCACGAGATCTCTTCGCTGCCGTCGAAAGTAAGGCGTACGAACTTACCGGGAAAGGCCTTACCGTGCAGGCAGTGGTCAACGGTGATAAGTCCTGCCCGGATGACGGGCTGAATAAAAAAGCGCATCACTCCGCAGGGCGTCCCCTCTCCCGTGACGAGAGAGGAGCTCATGGTGGTCAGATGTCGTGGCAGGGGGATCAGCGACTCAGCGCGCCGTTCACCAGAATAGAGGTAATGATGCCGGTGGCTGCCGCAATCAGGACATAGTTGCCGTTAATGTATGACCAGTGCTGACCCTGAGGGGGCCGCGGCAGGCCGCGATCGTTCCAGTCACTGATCCGATAGTCATTGCCGCGGAAATGCTCCGGCGCCGGCTGCCCTTTACGGAAATCGTTGCCGTTCCAGGTAAAGCGATCTTGTTCGTGGCGATCCGGATGGGACTGGCCCTGCGCCCGGCCGTTGCCGTGATTGCCGCGATCCGCGCCACGGTTATCGGCATACCCCTGCGGGCCATTATTACCCGGCCCCTGCTGACGATTACCGTCCTGACCACCGTGGCCAGCGCCCTTCTGCCACTCCTGCTGCTGGCCAGGGTTGCGGTTGTCATTCGGCCCTTCGGCATACGCCAACGAACTCAATACGCAGGATACGATCACAGCCAGAGAAATCATCTTTTTCATTGTACACCTCCTGATATATCTCCTTTTGTACCGCCGCAATGTGGAGAAACAGTGAATATCAGGATAACCAGGACGATTCCTGGCAGGCTGGTGAAGCGTCTCCGACGCGAAAAGGATAACCAGGCGAGAGAGGCAGGAAGCAGAGGGATGAGATCATGAGGAACAAAAAAGGCCGCTTTCGCGACCTTTTTATAACGAACCGGCAGTGATTATTCAGTGACTTTATTTTTTAAGTCTTCAGCACCCTGCCTGGTTTTATCCCAGCCTTTGGCGGCGCCTTCTTTGGTTTTATCCCACCCTTTTTCGGTGGCGGCCTTGGTTTTATTCCAGCCTTTTTCGGTCCCTTCTTTGGTCTTGTCCCAACCCTTCTCGGTCCCTTCTTTGGTCTTATTCCAGGTTTTCTGCGCGCCTTCGCTCACCTGGCTGCCGACGCTGTCGCTTTTACCTTGCGCCGCGTGTTCCGATTTCAGCTTCAGCTCATCGCCTTCGTTCTGAGCCTGGTGCAGTTTTTCCTTCGCGGTATTAGCCCCTTCATGGGCCGCCGCGACGGTGTCATCAGTAGCGTGTGTTGTCGCAGCCAAAACAGGGGCTGCTACCAGAATCGCAGATAACGCAATCATTGCTTTTTTCATAATTTCCTCTCTAACGTGCTTAATGTTATGAGTCGTCACCATCATGGCATAAGATTCTGGTGATGACTTTAGGGATAGTTCTTAAAACCATCCTTTGCGCTTCCCATCGGCTTTTCAGACTAGTCCACCGCCGCGCCTCTGGCAGCCCGTTAGCCCTAACAAGTTTGTTACATTTTATGAAATTCCGGCCTCATATACCTGCCGTTTATTTTCAGCCGCGAATAATTATCAAAATCATTATATTTATAAATTCGCAAACGGAACTCACCTTATGGCAAGAAAATCAGTAAGCTCATTTATTTTTACAGCCTTGATCGCAACCCCCTTTTTCAGCTACGCCACGCAGTATCCCCTCACGGTAACCGACCTCGACGACCGCAGTATTACCCTCCAGCACGAGCCGCAGCGCGTCATTCTGCAGGATGGACGAGACCTGATGACGCTGGCGCTGCTGGACCGCGATAACCCTTTTCAACGGGTCGTGGCCTGGAATAACCTGGCAAAGAAACAGGACGTGGCTACCTGGGAAATGCTACAGCACAAGTGGCCGCAGTCGGCGACGATTCTTGATATGGGTTTTAGCGACAAAGGCAATGTCGACCTCGAAAGCGTCCTCTCCCGCCAGCCCGATCTGATGATTGCTCAGCTGCGCGCTAAGCCCGCGCTGACGGAAAGCGGCGTTATCAGTAAGCTCGCTGCGCTGAATATTCCGGTGTTATTTGTTGATTATGAAGTGAATCCTGCCAAAGATACCGCCCCAAGTATCGATCTGCTTGGCCGGGTGCTCAACCGCGAGAGCCAGGCCAAAGCCTATACCGATTACTATCGTCAGCACCTGCAGGCAATCCAGCAGAAAACGGCCACCCTGTCGCCGAAAGCCACGGTGTTTGTCGAAGCGTTGGCCGGGAACAGCGACGCCTGCTGCTTTACCCACGGTCACAGCGGCTGGGGTGGTCTGGTGGAAGCGGTAGGCGCCAATAATATTGGCTCACAGGTTCTGCCAGGCGCCTCCGGTTTTGCGGCGCTGGAAAAAATTATCAGTCTGAAACCCGATGCTTACATCATGACCGGCTCGAAACGCGGCAACAGTCAGGTGCTGCCGTTAGGTTACCAGGTCAGCCAGCAGGCGGTTAACGCCCAGGGGCAGAAGCTGCTAGCGCGTACCGGCGTCAGCGAGATCCCGGCGGTGCAAGCGCAGCGTGCCTACGGAGTTTACCACCATTTCTACAATCATCCGTGGAATATCGTCGGCATGGAATATCTGGCGAAAGATATCTATCCGCACTCTTTTAGCACCCTGAACCCGGACGAGACCTATCGCTACATCGTGCGTCACTTCACCACGTTGCCCGATCTGCCGTTCGTCTTCTCCTGGAAACAAGGTGAGTAAACGCCCATGAGTGCGACCACAGAACCCGCCATCGACGCTCTGAAGCTGGAAGCTGATGAGGTGATGCTAAACTATCGCCGGATCCTGCGCCGCCGCATCGCTTTTATGCTGCTGTTACTTCTGCTGATCGGCGCTTCGCTGCTGCTCGACTTCATGATGGGGCCTTCCGGAATGCCGCTGCATACGCTGTGGCAAACCCTGACGGACCCCGACAGCGCGAACGCCGGAACGCGGGCGATCGTCTGGGATATTCGTCTGCCTTACGCCCTGATGGCGGTGGTGGTAGGGCTCGCGCTCGGTCTCGCCGGCGCGGAGATGCAGACCATCCTCAATAACCCGCTCGCCAGCCCCTTTACCCTTGGTGTCTCTTCGGCGGCGGCGTTCGGCGCGGCGCTGGCCATCGTCCTCGGGATTGGCATTCCGGGGATCCCCAGCCAGTGGTTTATCTCCGCCAATGCCTTTATCTTCGCCCTGCTGGCGGCTCTGCTGCTGGATGGAATTACCCGCTGGACCCAGGTGGCCACCTCCGGGGTGATCCTGTTTGGTATCGCGCTGGTCTTTACCTTTAACGCGCTGGTGTCGATGCTGCAGTTTGTGGCTAACGAAGATACCTTACAGGGGCTGGTGTTCTGGACCATGGGCAGTATCGATCGCGCCTCATGGCAAAAGGTGGGAATTTTACTGGCCGTACTGGCGGTGGTCATGCCGCTCTCGATGATGAGCGCGTGGAAACTGACCGCGTTGCGCCTCGGCGAAGACCGGGCCATCAGCTTCGGCATTAACGTTCGCCGCCTGCGGCTGACCACGCTACTGCGCATCAGCATCCTGTCGGCGCTGGCGGTAGCCTTCGTCGGCCCGATTGGTTTTATCGGCCTCGTCGCCCCGCATATCGCGCGCCTGATTTTTGGCGAAGACCATCGCTTTTATCTGCCCGCCAGCGCCTTCATCGGCGCCCTGGTACTCTCGCTGGCGTCGGTGGCGTCGAAGAACCTGATCCCCGGCGCCATTATTCCGGTGGGTATCGTCACCTCGCTGGTCGGAGTCCCCTTTTTCCTGAGTATTATTTTACGCCACCGGGGGAACGTATGACCCAGTATACCGCTGCGCCGCCGGGGCTGGCGCTCACCCGCTTCAGCGCCGGCTATCCGAAACGTCAGGTTATCCGCGATCTGACGGTCCCTCACCTGCCGCGCGGTCAAATCACCGCCCTTCTCGGCCCTAACGGCAGTGGAAAATCGACCCTGATGCGGGCGATGGCGGGCCTCGGTCCGTCGACGGGGGAATTGTCGCTGGCCGGGGAAAATCTGCTGGCGCTGCCGTTCGCCCGCCGCGCGGAAAAAGTGGTTTATCTGCCGCAAACGCTGCCTGCGGGCGTCCATCTGCACGTACTGGAGTCGATTATCGTCGCCCAGCGCGCCGCCGGGGGTTTTATGCGCCCGGATAAGCAGGCGGAGGTGATGTCCCTGCTGCGCCAGCTGGGTATTGAGCACCTGGCGTTGAGCTACCTTGACCAGCTTTCCGGCGGGCAGAAACAGCTCGTCGGTCTGGCCCAGTCGCTTATCCGCCAGCCGGCGTTGCTGCTACTGGATGAACCCCTCAGCGCCCTGGATTTGAACTATCAGTTTCACGTGATGGATCTGGTGCGCAGGGAGACCCGCAGCCGTAATATCATCACCCTGGTGGTGGTCCACGACATTAATATCGCCCTGCGTCATGCCGATCATGTGTTGATGCTAAAAGAGGGACAGCTGCTGGCCGACGGAGCCCCTTCGCAGGTCATTACCCCGGAGATACTCGCCGCGGTATACGGCGTACGCGGGCGTATCGAACCCTGTTCGCAGGGGATCATGCAGGTGATTATCGACGGTCTGGCCCGGACGGCGGCGTAAGCTTGCCTCCGGCGCCGCGTCAGTAGAGCTATTTTTTTGCCCTGCCTCGCACTTTCTCGATCGCCGCGTTCCGATCGTCAGCAAGCTATGTTTTAATAAGCTAAACCGGTTTAACTTAGTTTAGCATTGAGGTGAAATCAGCATGAATGCAAAAGTATGGGTTCTTGGGGATGCGGTTGTCGATCTGCTGCCGGAAAGCGGAGGACGCCTGCTGCAGTGCCCCGGCGGCGCGCCGGCCAACGTCGCGGTGGGTATCGCCCGCCTGGGTGGCCATAGCGGGTTTATTGGCCGCGTCGGCGACGATCCCTTTGGCCGCTTTATGCAGCAAACGCTCAGCCAGGAGCAGGTGGATATTCGCTATATGCAGCGCGATGCGCGGCATCGGACCTCTACCGTGGTGGTCGATCTCGACGATCAGGGCGAAAGAACCTTTACTTTCATGGTTCGCCCCAGCGCGGACCTGTTTCTGCAGCCGGAGGATCTCCCGGCGTTTGCCCCAGACCAGTGGCTGCACGTCTGCTCTATCGCGCTGAGCGCCGAACCGAGCCGCAGCACCACGTTCACCGCGATGGAACAGATCAAACATGCCGGGGGGCGGGTCAGCTTTGACCCGAATATCCGCCCCGATCTGTGGCAGGATGTGGAACTGCTGCACGCCAGCCTCGATCGAGCCCTCGCGCTGGCCGACGTGGTGAAACTTTCCGAGGAAGAGCTGGTGTTCATCAGCGGCAGCCACGATCTTGAGCAGGGGATCGCCACCCTGACCCAGCGCTATCGGCCCGCGCTGCTGCTGGTTACCCAGGGCAAAGCGGGCGTACTCGCCGCTTTCCAGCGGCAGGTGACGCGTTTTGCGGCCAGGCCGGTGGTCAGCGTTGATACCACCGGTGCCGGCGACGCCTTCGTTGCCGGGCTGCTCGCCAGCCTGGCCGACCGCGGCATGCCGACGGATGCGGCGACACTGGAACCCGCCATTACGCTGGCGCAAACCTGCGGAGCGCTGGCGACCACCGCCAAAGGCGCCATGACCGCCCTGCCCTACCAGCGCGATCTTAACCGTCAGTTCTGATTCTCACGGGCCGATATTGCGGCCCGCTTTGTTATCTCCGCCACACTGATTAAACCGGTTTAGCCAACATAACCCACGCCGCCGCGACGGGCGCAATCCGCACCGTCAGTTGCGCAAAAATAATCATGCATTCAGAGGGGATTATGGATTTTCAGCAGATTTCCCGCTCGCGGCTTCCGCTTCTGGGGGGTAAGGACAATATTGCCAGCGCCGCACACTGCGCCACGCGGCTGCGCCTGGTTCTGGTGAATGGCGCGCTGGCCAGGCAGCAGGCCATCGGCAAAATTGAGGGGATAAAGGGGTGATGGGCTGCCGCTGCTTCCCGCGCTATCCCGCGCAGATCGTATTCAACGGCGCAGCGCCCGACGACATTCTGCTACTGGCCGCTGCGTCCATGCATGGTAGAATAAGCGTTTTAATTTCAGGCGCATGTTGCCGTGATGAAAACCAAACGCGTTACCATTAAAGATATCGCCGGGCTGGCGGGGGTCTCAAAAGCGACCGCCAGCCTGGTGCTGAACGGTCGCGGCAAAGAGCTCCGTGTCGCCCGGCAAACCCGCGAGCGGGTGCTGGCGATTGCCCGCGAACAACATTACCAGCCCAGCATCCACGCCCGTTCGCTGCGCGATAACCGCAGCCATACCATCGGTCTGGTAGTACCTGAAATCACCAACTACGGTTTTGCCGTCTTCTCTCACGAGCTTGAAATGCTCTGTCGCGAAGCCGGGGTGCAGCTGCTTATCTCCTGTACCGATGAAAACCCGGCCCAGGAAAACGTGGTGGTCAATAATATGATTGCCCGTCAGGTTGACGGTCTGATTGTCGCCTCCTGCCTGCACAACGACGCCGATTATCGCAAACTTAGCGAACAGCTGCCGGTGGTGCTGTTTGACCGCTGCCCCAGCGAAAGCCCCCTGCCGCTGGTGATGACCGACGCCATCAGCCCGACGGCGGATCTGATTTCGCGCATTGCCCCCGGGCACAGCGATGAGTTCTGGTTCCTCGGCGGGCAGCCGCGCCTTTCGCCGTCGCGCGACCGCCTGGCGGGCTTCACCCAGGGGCTGGCAAACGCGGGGGTCGAGCTGCGTCCCGAATGGGTGATTAACGGTAACTATCATCCGAGCTCCGGCTATGAGATGTTCGCCGCGCTGTGCGCGCGTCTCGGTCGCCCGCCGAAAGCGCTGTTTACCGCCGCCTGCGGCCTGCTGGAAGGGGTATTGCGCTATATGAGCCAGCACCATTTACTGGATTCCGACATTCACCTGGCGAGCTTTGACGATCACTATCTCTACGACTCGCTGTCGCTGCGTATCGATACCGTCCAGCAGGACAACCGCCAGCTGGCGTGGCACTGCTATGACCTGCTCAGCCAGCTTATCGACGGGAAAACGCCGGATCCGCTGCGGCGCTACCTGCCGGCGACGCTGCAGATCCGCCACCGTTGACCTGCGCAAGGCGCTTAATTTAGCGCCTCGTTGCGCAGCCAGCTCTGCAGCAGCTTACCGTTGGGCGTCATGTCGCTGTCGTGACGCACGCAGAGGTAGTAATCCCGGCCATCCTCAATCGCCGCGTCGAAGATTTTCACCAGCTCGCCGCTTTTCAGATAGGGGGCGATTAACGGTTCGCGCATCAGGGCGCAGCCGAGGCCGGCCTGCACGCCCGCAAGGGTCAGCAGACCGTCTTCAAACAGCGGCCCGGTTGAGCGCGGCGGGCGTTTTACCCCTTGCTGAACAAACCACTGATTCCACGTGGTGCGCTCCTCATCATGCAGGAGCGGCATCTGCAGTAGCTGTTCCGGGGTATCAATATGGCCATGCAGGCGGAGAAACGCCCGGCTGCATACCGGCACCATCCTGCCGGAAATCAGTTTTTCGCTCTGATACCCCACCCAATGCCCGTCGCCAAAACGGATAGACATATCCGAGGCATCGCTGAGGTAGTTGCGGTGGTTGGCGTAGAGCACATTGATTTCGGTCTGCGGGTTAGCGTGAACAAATGACGGCAGCCGGGGGATGAACCAGCCCATGCCGAACAACGGGATCAGGCTGATGGTGACCTGCTGGGTCTGGGCCTGATCGACCAGGTGCTCGGTGGCCTGGCGCAGCACATTAAACGCCGCGCGGATCGAGCGGTAGTACTCCCGCCCCTGCTGGCTGAGCGTCAGCCGCCGCCCCGCTCTTTCCGTCAGCGGAATTTGCAGATACTCCTCCAGCACCTTCAGCTGGTGGCTTACCGCCGATGGCGAGATCGCCAGTTCACGTGCGGCCTGGGTCACGCTGCCCAGGCGAGCGATAGCTTCAAATGCCCGCACCGCACGCAGCGGCGGATCGTTGTTCAGCAGGCTTTGCGGAGCTGCTGCCTGCTCGCTTAATTGTTCTGTTTTTTTCATATGTTGATTTTCTTAGTGCAAAACGCCCGTCATCTCATTATTTAATATTATTAAAAATCATAATGATAGTTAAATTCACAATCATCATAAGAAAGAATATATCCGTATTTTACAATTTAATTCATTTGTAAGAGGGTAGCGGTAATTTGAGCACATTGTCGGGTACTTCAGTTGGACACTCTCATACAACAACTTATCAACGGGGTCATGCTCGGCAGCATCTACGCCCTGATCGCACTCGGCTATACCATGGTGTATGGCATTCTGCGCATTATTAACTTTGCCCACGGCGATATTCTGATGGTGGGCGCATTAACCACCCTTTCCGGGATGAATGCGCTGCATGCCCATTTTCCCGGCCTGCCGCCGCTGGCCCAGCTGGCGCTGGCGCTGATGCTGGCCATGGCGGTGTGCGCGCTGCTGGCGATGGCGGTAGAGCGCTTTGCCTATCGTCGCCTGCGTCATGCCCCTCGTCTCGCCCCGCTGATCTCCGGGATCGGCGTATCGGTGCTGCTGCAGACCGTCGCCATGATTATCTGGAGCCGCAATCCGCTGATGTTTCCGCAAATTCTGCCGATGGATCCGATCGCCATCACTCACGGCAGCGAGGCGCATCCGCCGGCCATTATCACCGTCACCGGTATCGTTACCGTCGCGCTGGCGCTGGCGGTCATGCTCGGTCTGTGGCTGCTGGTGGAATTTACCCGCCTGGGCCGCGGCATGCGGGCGGTGGCTGAAAACCCGCGCATCGCCACGCTGATGGGGGTCAACCCCAACGCCATTATCAGCCTCACCTTTGCCATCGGCGGCATCTTCGCGGCGCTGGCCGGGGTGATGATGGCCAGCAACTACGGCAGCGCCGGTTTCTCGATGGGCTTCCTGCCCGGGATTAAAGCCTTTACCGCCGCGGTGCTCGGCGGGATCGGCAATATTCGCGGCGCGATGGTCGGCGGCCTGCTGCTGGGGATTATCGAATCGCTGGGCGCCGGCTATCTCGGCGATCTGACCCATGGCGTCTTCGGCAGCAACTATCAGGATATCTTCGCCTTTATGGTGCTGATTCTGGTGCTGGTCTTCCGTCCCGCCGGTTTACTTGGCGAGCGCGTGGCGCACCGGGCATAGGAGACAATCATGACCACAATACAATTAGACGCTCCCGCCGTCTCGCGCCGCTTCTGGTCCGGTATGGCCCTGTTTATCTGCGCATTGCTGATCGCCCCGATAGTGGCCAGCCAGCTCGGCGGCAACTACTGGGTGCGGGTTATCGATTTTGCCCTGCTCTACATCATGCTGGCGCTGGGACTGAATATCGTGGTCGGCTACACCGGCCTGCTGGATATGGGATTTATCGCCTTCTACGCCGTAGGGGCCTATCTCGCCGCTCTGCTCGCCTCCCCACATCTGCTGGAGGCGTTCCCGGGGCTACAGACCTGGTTGCCCGACGGCCTGCATACCTCGTGGCTGCTGATTATTCCGCTTGCCGCGCTGGTCGCCGCGGGCTGCGGCATCCTCCTCGGCGCGCCGACGCTGAAGCTGCGCGGTGACTATCTGGCGATTGTCACGCTCGGCTTCGGTGAAATCATCCGCATCCTGATGCGTAACCTCGACCGCCCGGTCAACATCACCAACGGCGCCAAAGGGATCTCTGGCGTCGATACGCTGAATCTGTTCGGCCTGAAGTTTAGCGGCGTTTATCACTGGTTCGGTTTTAAAGTCCCGGCGCTGTGGCTGTGGTACTACCTGCTGATGCTGGTGATTGTGGCGATTATTTTCGTCTGCCTGCGCCTGCAGCACTCCCGTATCGGCCGCGCCTGGCACGCCATCCGCGAAGATGAAGATGTTGCCCGCGCCATGGGCATCAACGTGCGTAACTACAAACTACTGGCCTTCGCCATTGGCGCCTCGTTCGGCGGCGTTGCCGGGGCGCTGTTCGGCGCCTTCCAGGGGTTCGTCTCCCCGGAATCCTTTACCCTGCAGGAGTCGATTGCGGTACTGGCGATGGTGGTCCTCGGCGGCATGGGGCACATCCCGGGGGTGATCCTCGGCGCCGTATTGCTCACCGCGCTGCCGGAACTGCTCCGCAGTCAGGCCGCGCCGGTACAACAGGCGCTGTTTGGCGAAGTGCTGATTGACCCGGAAATTCTGCGGCAGCTGTTCTACGGCCTGGCGCTGGTGCTGGTGATGCTGCTGCGTCCGCAGGGGATCTGGCCGGCACGCCGTCAGGGAGCGAAAGCATGAGCCTGTTAAGCGTACGTAATATGTCGAAACGCTTCGGCGGCCTGACGGCGGTCGATAACGTGTCGCTGAGCATCAATCAAGGCGAAATTTATGGCCTGATTGGCCCCAACGGCGCGGGGAAAACCACCTGCTTTAACCTGATTACCGGGCTTTATCCGGCGGACAGCGGCGAGTTCGCCATCGCCGGTCGGCCCTATTTTCCGCACAATATCGCGAAGGTGACCGCGGCAGGCATCGCCCGCACCTTCCAGAACGTGCGACTGTTTAATGAGATGTCGGTGCTGGAAAACGTGATGGTCGGCCGTCACGTGCGTACCCGTAACGGACTGTGGGCCGCACTTAGCCGCCACCCGCGCGCGCGCGCCGAAGAGGCGCAGACCCGTGAACTGGCGTGGCACTGGCTGGAATATACCGGCATCGCGCAGTTTGCCCACTACCGCGCCTGCGACCTCGCCTACGGCCACCAGCGGCGGCTGGAAATTGCCCGCGCGCTGGCTACCGACCCGCGTCTGCTGGCGCTGGATGAACCGGCCGCCGGGATGAACGCCGCCGAGAAGATGGCGCTTGGCGAGCTGCTGTTGCGCATTCGCGACGACGGTAAAACCCTGCTGATGATTGAGCATGACGTCAAACTGGTGATGGGCATTTGCGATCGCCTGATGGTTCTTGATTACGGCAAAACGCTGACCAGCGGCACGCCGGATACCGTACGCCGCGATCCGGCGGTGATCGCCGCCTGGCTTGGAGGAAGCGCCCATGTCTGATCTGTTAACCGTCACCGGCCTCGGGGTGCACTACGGCGGCATTCAGGCGGTACGCGATGTCTCGTTCAGCGTTAAAGCGGGCGAACAGGCCACCTTGATTGGCGCCAACGGCGCGGGGAAAAGCTCCACCGTCCGCGCCATTACCGGGCTGGAACCCTTCAGCGGCGAGATTCTTTTCAACGGCAAAGCGGTCCGCAAATGCCGGGCCGAATCCCTGCTGCGCGAGGGCCTGGTGATGGTGCCGGAAGGTCGCGGCATTTTTACCCGCATGAGCGTACTGGAAAACCTGCAAATGGGCGCCTGGCTACGCCGCGATCGCGCGGCGGTCCGCCAGGAGATGGACGAGATCTTCACCCGGTTTCCACGTCTTGCCGAGCGTCAGCATCAGCTGGCCGGGCTGCTTTCCGGCGGCGAACAGCAGCTGCTGGCGCTGAACCGCGCCCTGCTCAGCCGGCCGCGTCTGCTGATCCTCGACGAACCGTCGATGGGGCTGGCGCCGCTGATGGTCGAGAACGTTTTTCGCGTTATCGCCACCCTGCGTCAGCGCGGCGTGGCCCTGCTGCTGATTGAGCAAAACGCGCGCCTGGCGCTTGAGGCCACCGACAGCGCGTGGGTCATGGACAGCGGCAGCATTGTTGAGCGCGGCGCATCGCAGGCGCTGCTGGCCGACGACCGTATCGCACAGATTTATTTGGGCGAAATGCCCGCTTAACACACCAACCAGCATCAGGGAAAAATAATGAAAACAGTAAACATCAGTGCGCTTAGCGCCGCTATTCTGCTCAGTGGTTTTGCCTCATCTGCCGCGTGGTCCGCGGCCAGCGAGACCGTCATTATCGGCCTGGCAGGCCCGCTGACCGGCCCTTCCGCGCGTATCGGCAAGGATCTGGAAAACGGCGCGCGGCTGGCCATTGACGATATCAACAAGCAGCACCCGACGATCGGCGGCAAAGCGGTGACCTTCAAGCTGCAATCCGAAGACGACCAGTCGGACCCACGCACCGCGGTAGCCGTGGCCCAGCGCCTGGTGGATAGCGGCGTCGCCGGCGTGGTCGGCCACTGGAATACCGGTACCAGTATTCCCGCCGCCCGCGTCTATCATGATGCGGGTATTGCCCAGGTGGCGCCGGTGGCCACCGGGCACGCCTATACCAGACAGGGCTTCGATACCAGCTTCCGGGTGATGGGTCACGATGACGACGGCGGCCAGTTCGCCGGACAGTACGCGGTGCAAACCCTCAAGGCGCAACGCATTGCGGTGATTGATGACCGTACCGCCTTCGGCCAGGGCCTGGCCGACGAGTTCATTAAATCGCTGGCCGCCCAGGGGGTAAAAATCGTCGACCGTCAGTATGTCGATGACAAAACCGTCGACTTCAGCGCCGTGCTGACGGCTATCCGCAGCAAAAATGCCGATCTGATCTTCTTCGGCGGCGTCGACAGCCAGGCGGCTCCGCTGGCGCGGCGCATCAAACAGCTGGGTATGAACGCCACCCTGATGGGCGCCGGCGGCTTCGTCAGCCAGACCTTCCTGCAGCTGGCGCAAAAAGAGGGCGATGGCGTGGTGGCGCTGGAGCCGGGACTGCCGGTTGAGCAGATGCCGGGCGGTAAGGCCTTCGAGCAGGCCTATCAGGATCGCTATCACACCCATATCGAGCTCCACGCGCCGTTTGCCTACGACGCCACCCGCGTTCTGGTGGCGGCGATGGAAAAAGCTGACTCCGTCGATCCGGCCGACTATCTGCCCGCGCTGCGCGCCATCAGCTATTCCGCCGTCACCGGGCCAATCGCCTTTGATAAAGAAGGTAACCTCAAGTCGCCGACCTTTACCGTTTATAAGGTCGTTGAAGGTAAATGGCAGCCGCAAACCATACTCGGCGGCGCCAAAACGCAGTAACGCAGTGAGGCAATGTGATGAGTGATAATAATGAGCTGGGCATTCTCGCCCGCCGCAAAATTGAAGCAGAAATTATTAAGCCGATTTATGACATCCTGGTGCGCGAGATCGGCAAGGCGCGCGCGCAGGCGGTGATTGGCGAAGCTATCGAGAACGCCGCGATCGAGGCGGGAAAAGCGTTTGCCAGCAAAGAGCCCAACGGCGCGGACATCCGCAGCTTTGTCGCCCTGCAGTACCTGTGGGAAAAAGACAACGCCCTGGAGGTCAAAGTACTGGACGCCGACGACCAGCAGTACAACTACAACGTCAACCGCTGCCGCTACGCCGAGATGTATCACGAAATGGGGCTGGGTGAGATTGGTCATCTGCTCTCGTGCGCCCGCGATGACAAATTTATCGTCGGCTACGCGCCGGACGTCGAGCTGACCCGCACCACCACCATCATGCAGGGCGGGTCGTGCTGCGACTTCCGCTATCGCGTAAAAAAGGACAAACCATGATCACCGTCAATAGCGAACGCCTGTGGTCGACGCTTAACGAGATGGCCCTCCTCGGCGCAACGCCGGCGGGCGGCGTGACCCGACTGGCGCTGAGCGCAGAAGACCGGCAGGCGCGTAATCTGCTGCGCGAGTGGGCGCGGGAAGCCGGTTTTCGCTGCGACGTGGATAGCATGGGTAACATGTTTATCCGCCGGGCGGGTCGCAATCCGTCGCTGGCGCCGGTTTTAACCGGTTCGCACGTCGATTCGCAGCCCCTTGGCGGCCGCTATGACGGGATTTATGGCGTGCTGGCCGGGCTGGAGGCGCTGCGCAGCCTCAACGACCAGGGCGTAGAAACCGAGCGCGATATCGTGCTGGTGAACTGGACCAACGAAGAAGGGGCGCGTTTTGCGCCAGCGATGCTCGCCTCCGGCGTCTGGTCCGGGCAATTCAGCGAAGACTGGGCTCTCGCCCGTGAAGATCGCGACGGCATCAGCGTCGGCGCGGCGCTGGAGGCTATCGGCTACCGCGGCGCACGTCCGGCGCAGGCCTTTCCGCTCCACGCCTGCTACGAAGTCCACATTGAACAGGGGCCGATTCTGGAAGAAGAAGGGGTTGATATCGGGCTGGTGCATGCGGCCATGGGCCAGCGCTGGTTCACTATCATGCTGGAAGGCTTCGCGGCCCACGCCGGGACCACGCCGATGGGCAGCCGTCGCGATGCGCTGACCGCTTTCGCCAGGCTGGCGCTGGCGGTAGAACAGATTGGCATTGCCCATCAACCGGACGGCCGGGCCACCGTTGGCATGGTGCAGGTGACGCCGGGGTCGCGCAACGTGGTGCCGGGGCGTGTCGAATGCAGCGTCGAATTCCGCCATCCGCAAAGCAGCGCCCTCGAGGCGATGGAGCAGGCGTTGCATCGCGCCGCGGCCGAACTGGCCGGGCGCGGCGTCCCGGCCGAAGTTGAGCGGATATTTGACTACGCCCCGATCGCTTTCGACGCGCAGTGTCTGGCGCGCAGCGAACAGGCCGTCCGGGCGCTCGGCTACAGCGCCAGGCGGATGGTTTCCGGCGCCGGGCATGATACCTGCTATATCAGCAAAGTCGCGCCCGCCAGTATGATCTTTATCCCCTGCGAGAAAGGGATTAGTCATAATGAAGCGGAGAATATTCACCCCGACTGGGCCGCAAAAGGGGCGAACGTCCTGCTGCACAGCGTTTTGCAGGCCGCCAGAGAGCCGTAATCCCGCGCGCCTGACAAACAAAATGGCCCGCAGTGGCAACACGACGGGCCATTTCTGGGATATGACCTAGTGTTTTTTACGGTTGCGGCGCATATCGATAGTGACCGCCGCCACAATAATAATGCCCTTAATAATATCCTGGACGTAAGCATCGACGCCGACGAAGGTGAAACCGCTTTTGATCAGGCCCAGAATCATCGCGCCGATCAGCGTACCGGTGATGCGCCCCACCCCGCCCATCAGGCTACTGCCGCCGATAACCGCGGCAGCGATAGCATCCAGCTCATAAGACATCCCCATGCTGGACTGCCCGCTGCTGACGCGCGCCGCCAGCACCACCCCGGCAAGACCAGAAAGGGCGCCGGCGATGGTATAGACGATCACCAGATACTTATTCACGTTGATGCCGGACACTTTGGCCGAGGTCATATTGCCGCCGATGGCGTAGACATATTTCCCGTAGCGGGTATGTTTGAGCGCCACGTGGAACAGGGCGGCGATGACGAAGAAAATGATCACCGGCATCGCCCCCTGACCAATAGAGGTAAAACTATCCGACAGGAAACTGATTGGATTGCCCTGGGTGTAATACTGCGCCAGGCCGCGTGCCGAGACCATCATCCCGAGGGTGGCGATAAACGGCGGGATCCCGGTACGGGTGACCAGAAAACCGTTGGTTAATCCGCAGATCAGCCCTACGCCAATCCCGGCGAAAATCGGGATCACCGCCGGCAGGTTAACCAGCGACGGAAACATCGGCGACAGGCTATCGGAGGTTTGCGCCAGACTGGCCGCCACCACTGCCGCCAGGGCGATCACCGAGCCAGACGAAAGGTCGATCCCGGTGGTGATAATGACCTGGGTGACGCCAACGGCGATAATCCCGATAATGGCGACCTGCAGAACAATCAGCACCAGCCGGTTGGTATTCAGCAGGAAAGACTGGTCGCGGACGTACCAGCCGGCAATTTCAAACGTCAGGGCGATCGCCAGCATAACGATAAATATACCGGTATCTTTCGGTAGCTTATGTCGCAAACTATCCAGGAAAGAAGGTCGCTCATTTGCAGATGCTGCAGTCAATTTCATATTGCTCATTCTCTACGCCTCAATGGGATGCCAACGACAAAATGGTTTCCTGATCGGCCTCGTCTTTATCGAGGATGCCGGTAATACGTCCTTCGTGCATGACCATCACCCGGTCGCTCATGCCAAGAATTTCCGGCAGTTCGGAAGAGACCATAATCACCGCGACGCCGCGGTTCGCCAGTTCGCTAATCAGGTGATAAATTTCCGCTTTCGCTCCCACGTCGATGCCGCGGGTCGGTTCATCGAGAATTAATATTTTCGGCTGGGCTAACAGCCAGCGGGCAATCAACACCTTTTGCTGGTTACCGCCGCTCAGGTTATTAATAATCTGATCCATGGTCGGCGTTTTAATATTCAGGCGCCGGATCTGCTCCATGCAGTCTTCCGCCATCTTCATATGTTTGACGAACCCGCTTTTGCCAATATATTCCGGCATATTGACGATGCTCATGTTCTCCATCACCGACAGCACCAGGAACAGCCCGGACTTTTTGCGATCCTCCGTCAGCAGCGCCATCCCTTTTTCAATCGCTACCGAGGGCGAGTCGATGGTGACCGGTAGGCCATCAATCAGCACTTCACCGCTGTCGAAATGCGCCATGCCAAACAGAGTTTCCATCACTTCGCTGCGCCCGGCCCCGACTAATCCAGCCACGCCGAGAATCTCCCCTCGCCGGACGCTGAAACTGACGTCTTCGAAATGGCCTTTCCGCGACAGATTGCGCACCGTCAGGACTTCCTCCCCGATGGTGTTATTAAATTTAGGGAATAGCTGGGTGAGTTCGCGGCCCACCATCTGGGTAATTAACGACTGACAGGTAAACTCTGTCGTCTGTTTACTCCCCACCCAGGCGCCGTCGCGGAAAACGCTGATTTCATCGGTGATGGTGAAAATCTCATCCATCTTGTGGCTGATGTAGATAATGGCTTTGCCCTGCTCGCGTAAATCGCGAATGATGGTGAACAGGTGCGCCACCTCCCCTTCGGTCAACGCCGAGGTGGGCTCATCCATAATCACAATATCCGCGTTCCACGATACCGCTTTGGCAATTTCCACCATCTGCTGGGCGGCGATGCTCAGATCGCCCACCAGCCGGTCGGCGGAGAGACGGATATTCAGTTTATTGAGCAGCGTCTGGGTCTGACGGGTAAGCTGACGATGATCGACAAAGCCAAACTTCATTGGCTCGCGGCCCAGCCAGATATTCTCCGCGACCGTCATGTGCGGCACCAGATTCAGTTCCTGGTGGATCATCGAGATCCCCGAGCGCAGCGCGTCCATAGTGTCCTGAAACTGTACCGGTTGGCCCTTCACCCGAATGGCACCTTTATCGGGACGATAAATCCCGATCAGGCACTTCATTAGCGTCGATTTGCCGGCGCCATTTTCCCCCATCAGGGCGTGCACCGTTCCCGGGCGCACGCGTAATGAGACGTTATCGAGCGCCTTCACGCCGGGAAAGAACTTGCTGATACCTTCGGCTTCAAGTGCAAAAGCGTTCATAGATCAACCTCCGTACCGCGGGTCCTGGAATGATTATTTTTGATTACGACTGATAAACTCAGACATATTCTCTTTGGTAATCAGCTGGAAAGGGACATCGATGACTTTTGCTACTGTTTCACCGTTGGCCAGTTTGATGGCGGCGTCAACCGCCCCGACTCCCTGACCTTTGGCATCCTGGAAAACGGTGGCGATCATCTTGCCGTTTTTGAGCATCTGCAGGGCATCCGGCGTGCCATCGACACCGGCAATCAGAATATGATTTGGGTTGCTGCCCAGCGCCTGCAGGGCACCAATAGCCATTTCATCGTTGTTGGACGCAATCGCCTGGATATCTTCACCGCTGGTCATCCAGTTGCTCACCACGTCAACGGCGTCGTTACGCATAAACTTCGCGGTCTGCTTCTGGACGATTTTAATATCCGGATACTTCGCCACGACTTCTTCAACGCCTTTAGTTCGGTCGCGGGTGGATTCATTCGCCAGATCGCCCAGCAGAATCGCCACGTTACCCTTGCCGTTCATCGCTTTCGCCAGCGCTTCCATCTGCAGGCGTCCCGCGAGCACGGAGTCTGAGCCCACAAAGGCCATTTTGTCCGTCAGTGGAACCTGTGGCCGGCGGTTAACAAACACCAACGGGATGCCGGCTTTGCTGGCCTGATCGATAATCGGTTTCACCGCATCGGTATCAACCGGGGCGACAATAATGGCATCGACGCCCTGACCGATGAAGTTCTGAACCTGTTGTAGCTGTTGCGATACATCCCCCTTGGCATCTTCCACCTGCGATTTCACACCGTCTTTTTGCATCTCTTTCTGCATGGCGGTACGCAGAATGGTCAGGAAGTTATCATCGAACAGCGCCATGGAAACCCCGATGGAAATATCTTTTGCCATGACCGCAGCGGGTAACATACAGACTAACAAAGAGGCAATAATCGTTTTCTTGATGTTCATAGTTGATCCTTAAGGGTCAGTGATATGCCAGTTCATTGCGATAAAATGAAAAATTCGTTTCGTTAAGCGGCGGTCTGTCACCGGTCGTCTCCACCGCCAGCAGCGACGCAGCCACGCGGATTAAAACGGCTGAATTCAATTGATTTGTAATGAATTATCAAAACAGCAGTTCATTAATCATGCATTTTATCGCCAGTCACATTTCAGTTGTTTTATTTCATTAACAACACATATGAAACTTTTATAATTAAATAACTGAAATGAAAATTTTAAAACCACTCGATAACAGAACTTTGACAGATCTCTAACATTGCTGCATAAACGAGCGAAAAATGAGAGGCCACCGACAGTTTGCGCACAAGCCAACGGCCTGGCACTGGCATTGTGGGCGAAGCGATTACCCATAGTTATAAAGAGGATATTTGAAACATTAGTCCCGTTATTACGGGTAATGAGAGCAGGGTGCAGGGGTTAGCGCGGAGACGCTGACGATGAAGAACACCGCCCGCAGGGGATGTTCTTCATCGGTAAGCGATAAGCAGAGAGTTGAGGATATTCTACGGGGTGATTTTCAATTCCAGCTCATAGCCGCTGGTTTTTCCCTCATCGCGCGCTGCCCCCATCTGGTAAACACGCACCGTATACTTTCCGCCGGTTGCCAGACGTTGCTCAAAGGCACCTTCGGTCATCGAACCGTTAAAAATCGTCTCGTTTGCCGGGTTGATAACGTTGAAACAGGGATGAGGCCATTTGCTTTTCATACTGACGTGCATCATCTGCCCCTCCTTCGCCACCAGCGTATAGTCTTTCACATCGGCACCGCTGACCGCGTTTTTGATGGTCGCCCCATCGGTTCCTTTAGCGAAGTGAACCGGTAGCGTATTGATTTTATAATTTGCCATTGACCAGAGCGGTGTGAATAAACAACCTGCGCAGATCAAACCACCAACAATTAACTTTAAATTTTTCATTTAATTAACACCTTCTGTTTTAATACAGGGTGTTATATCACATCAGGTATGCGGACAATATTCCCGGGAAACCGGTTGCCACTATTTTCCTCTGATGCTTTGACTCTCTGCCTCGCGGTGGAGTAAATCAGCATAAATCGCGCTTAATATCCCGCCCGGACGAAACTGTTTTTTGATCCACTGGGTCACCTGCCCGGTGGCCGCATGCTGGGTTGCCAGCAGCATCCCCGAATCCTGACGCGGGTTATGAATCTGGCGGATAATCAGCCTGTTTTCCGCCATCGCCTCATTGACCATATAGTCCGGCAAAAAGCCGATTCCTTCACCGAGGATCTGGCACTGGCATTTGGTATTAAAGTCCGGGACCAGAATCGCCTCCTGACCATGTAAAAGCCAGCCCACTTTCTTATTGATGGTGCTGGCGGTGTCCTCGACCATAATATTGGGATAGAGGCGCAGCTGGCTTTCCGATATTGGCTCCGGGATAAAGGCCAGCGGATGATCCGGGGCAATAGCAAACACCCAACGGATAGCGCCAATTTCGGTGTAATCAATGCCGCCGCCGTCAAGCAGCGTATCCGGCGCGCCAATCGCAATATTGGCCTGGTTGTTGATTATCGCATCCCAGACGCCGTTATACACCTGCGTCGTCACGGTAATCTGGCAGGTTGGAAACTGTTTTTTGAGCACCTGCAGCAGGCGTGCGGTATGTCGCGGGGTATACAGCAGCTGATTAATGCAGATGCGTACCCGCGCTTCAATCCCCTGGGAGATGGTATCGATGCTGCGCTTAATGGCGTGGAAATCATTGAGCAAATCGGTGGCCTTGCGAAAAAGATAGTAGCCGGACTCGGTCAACTCAATACTGCGGGTATTGCGGGTAAACAGCACCACGTCCAGCCCCGTCTCCATGCGCTTAATGGTGTAGCTGATGGCCGATGTCGTCAGCCCCAGCTCATCCGCGGCCTTACTAAAGCTGCCGAATCGCGCCGCCGTGGTAAACGCCAGCAGATTTTCTTCAGTAAAAATTGAGTTCATGCGCCCGCGCCCTGTCTCATTAACCCACCCTCCATTCGGCCCTGCCGTTGAATGTATGCGCCGTTGCGATCGTCAGGCAATCATTTTTGAATAACTTTTAACACCCTACGGACTATTTTCCGCCACGCGCGCAATGGAGATCCTCTGCCGGCACAGGACTCAGGGCTGGCTTTTAGAGGTCGCTTCACTCAGCTTACGCCCGCTATATTCCGAAATCAGTCCGACGCAGTTACCGGCGAAAAAGCCCACCAGGGTCACTGACCAGTTCAGCCCGGAGGCAAAAAATAAGGTCATCCCGAGGAAGCCGCCGGGGATAAAAGAAGTGAGCGCAAACCGTCCCTGCCAGACAATCACCGCGGAGAAGGGTACCGTGGTCACCACGCTCGCCCAGAAGTTCGACATCCCGCTGCCCGATGCGATCCCCGCCGCCGCCTGCGCGGCGAGAAACGCCCAGACCGCGCCAGAATAGTTAACAAACAGGCTCTTGATGAACCCTTCTTTACCGCCGCCTGCGGCATAAAAACTGCAAAAGGCGACGAAGCCAATCGTTCCGAGCAGACCCCAGCTCGGATCAAGCCCAACCAGCGAGGAGATCAGCTGCCAGACCCCGGCACAAATGCCGACAGTAACCCCCGTTGCGGTGAGTCCGTTCATCTCTCCCTCCTCATCATCTTAGCCGTTGCTGAATATTGATTTCGTCAGGCAACTGTATACAAAGAAACCCCGCCTGTACTGAGGACTATCGCGGCAAAGAAACAAACATTGCACTACCGCACAGCCTGTATCGACTGTTAAAAATTATTCAACAATCAGGGCGTTTATGGCGAATAAATTTTAACCGGGTTCTTTTATCTATTTTTCATTGCTATTCTCAATTCAGCCCCAAAATCACCGTGGCAAACTATCAGGAGAAAATAATGTCCAGGGAAAATCTGAACGCTGAATTTCTATTCGCTGCAGAACACGGCCATTTAACAGAATTAAAATCCTGCCTCGCTCAGGGCGTTGATATTAACGTCAGCGATCGCCAGGGGCGAACGGCAATTACATTAGCCAGCTTATTTCAGCATTATTCCTGCGTGACCCAGCTTATCGCCGCGGGCGCCGATATCAATAAGCAGGATCAGACCTGCTTAAATCCTTTTCTGTTGAGCTGTCTGAATAACGATCTGACGTTATTACGCTTAATTTTGCCGGCGAATCCCGATCTTAATCGCCTGACCCGTTTTGGCGGCGTGGGCCTGACTCCCGCCTGTGAAAAAGGCCACCTCAGGATCGTGGAAGCGCTGCTGACGGATAGCGAAATAAACGTCAACCACACCAATTTTGTGGGCTGGACGCCGCTGCTGGAAGCCATCGTCCTGAATGACGGCGGGGCGACGCAGCAGGCTATCGTTAAGCTGCTGCTGGCCCACGGCGCGAACCCGCAGATGACCGATAAATATGGCAGAACCCCGCTGGAGCTGGCGCGGGAGAAAGGCTTTGAGGAGATTGCGCAGCTGCTGATCGCCGCTGGCGCCTGATACAGGAGAGCGACTATCGATACCCCTCAACGGCGGTGTGTGCAAGCGCTAACTGCGGATGAGAGTTTTCTCTCTGAGCGCGGCAGCGGACGGGTTGAACAGGTCTTTTCCCGGGCGGTAAACCTGTTGATTCCCGGACAGCAGCGTCTGCTAACGCTGCTGTGCCAGGGCTACGATAATGCGCCCAATAGCTGTCGGTTAGCGTTCACACACTTAGATGACCTGTTTCGACCGGGTGAGACGGTGCGGTTTCTGGATTCAGGAGTCGCAATTGGCGATGACAAATGGATAGCAACCTCATCCTGCGGCCGCTGGCAGATGGCGAAACCCGCGCTGGATGGCGACCGTTTGCAACGCATTCCCTGGCAGCGATGGAGTCAGGCTATCCATCAGCAGCTACATGCGCATGAAACGTTATTTCTCTACCGCGGCGATAATCCGTTTTATCAGGAAATCGCCAGGCAATTACAACACCGACGCGCCGCGCTATTCGCCGCGCTAAAACAAGGACGCAATATTACCGAGGCGGTGGCCCGCATGGTGGGGCTGGGTATCGGTCTGACGCCGTCGGCAGATGATTATCTGGTGGGCCTCAGTATTATTTTATTTATTCATCATCACCCGGCGGAAAAATATAAACCCGCGTTTTTATCGGCGCTGCAATGTGCCAGAAAAAATACCACCTTATTGAGCGCGATGACCTTAGAGGCCGCCATCAATCAGCGCTATCGGGAAAATATTGCGGCACTGATTGATGGCCTGATGAATAACCCGGACCGTTTTCCCGGACGGACGATTAACGCTATTAAAAATATTGGCTCGAGTTCCGGCTGCGACATGCTGTATGGCATCGCGGATGCCTGCGCGCTGAGTCAAATATATGGAGGGAATGATGTCAGTCAAAATAGTGGTTAAAAAGAATACGTATTTTGATTCTGTTTCGTTGATGTCGATATCCACTCGCGCCAATCAACTCGACGGCGTTGAGCAGGCGTTTGTGGCGATGGCCACCGAAATGAACAAAGGGGTGCTGAAAAATCTGGGCCTGCTGACGCCGGAACTCAGCGAGGCCAAAAACGGCGATCTGATGATAGTGATTAAAGGCGTCGAGGGGGCCGACGGCGGGCAGCTCCTCGCGGACATTGAAGCTCTGTTCAACCATAAAGCCGCAGGCGGCGCGTACGAAGCCCGCTACGCCATCCTCACCAGCGCCAAAAAGCATCTGACGGACAGCAATCTGGCGGTGATCTCGGTCAACGGGCTGTTTGCCGCCCGCGAAGCGCGTCAGGCGCTGCAAAACGATCTCAACGTGATGCTGTTTTCCGATAACGTCTCCCTCGATGACGAGCTGGCGCTTAAACAGCTGGCTCAGCAAAAAGGGCTGCTGATGATGGGGCCGGACTGCGGTACCGCCATCATTAACGGTACCGCTCTGTGTTTTGCTAACGCGGTACGGCGCGGCAATATCGGTATCATCGGCGCCTCCGGCACCGGGAGCCAGGAGCTGAGCGTACGGATTCATGAATTCGGCGGCGGGATCTCACAGCTTATCGGCACCGGCGGTCGCGACCTGAGCGAGAAAATCGGCGGTCTGATGATGCTGGAGGCCATCCGAATGCTGGAAGAGGATCCGCAAACGGAAATCATCGCTCTGATATCCAAACCCCCTGCTCCGGCGGTGGCGCGTAACGTGCTGGCGCGCGCGCGCGCCTGCCGCAAGCCGGTAGTCGCCTGTTTCCTCGGGCGCGCTGAACCGCCGGCGGATGAAAGCGGCCTGCAGTATGCCCGAGGGACTCTGGAAGCCGCGCGAAAAGCGCTGCTCCTCGCGGGCATCAAGCCGGAAAATCGCGATCTGCCGCCGCGCAACCCGGCACCGATCGCCGACGCTCGCGCCCGCCTGACGCCGCAGCAAAAATACCTGCGCGGCCTGTTCTGCGGCGGAACCCTGTGCGACGAAACCCTGTTCGCGGTACTGGAACAGCATGCCGGGGTCTACAGTAATATCCAGCCCGATCCGGCCTTCCGTCTGCAGGACATCAACCGCAGTATCAAGCATACCCTTCTCGATTTTGGCGATGACGATTTTACCAACGGCAGGCCCCACCCGATGATCGACCCCACTCACCGCATCCAGCGCCTGCTGCAGGAAGCCCGCGATCCGGAAGTGGCGGCGATCGTGATGGATTTTGTCCTCGGATTCGGATCCCATCACGATCCGGTGGGCGTCACGATCGCCGCGATCGGCGAGGCGCAAGCCATTGCCGCCGCCGACGGGCGTCATCTGCCGATCCTCGGCTATGTGCTGGGAACCGACATCGACACGCCATCGCTGGAGCAACAGCGCCAGATGCTGCGCGACGCGGGCGTAATTCTGGCAAACAGCAGTACCGAGACCGGCCTGCTGGCGCGCGAATTAATCCGTAAAGGGGAGAATACCTGATGAGCCAGTCACTATTTAGCCAGCCGCTGAACGTTATTAATGTCGGCATCGCCCTGTTCAGCGAAGACCTGAAAAAGCAGCATACCGCGGTGACCCAGCTCGACTGGACGCCTCCTGGCCAGGGCAATATGCAGGTGGTCAACGCCGTGGACAGCATTGCCGACTCGCCGCTGGCAGAGAAAATCGCCGCCGCTAACCAACGGGCGCTGGAGCGCATTGTCCAGTCGCACCCGGTGCTGACGGGCTTTGATCAGGCGATTAACGTCGTGCCCGGTATGACGGCAAAAACCATTCTCCATGCCGGGCCGCCGGTGAGCTGGGAAAAAATGTGCGGGGCGATGAAGGGCGCGGTCACCGGGGCGCTGGTGTTTGAAGGGTTGGCGCAGGATCTTGACGAAGCCGCCGCACTGGCCGCTTCCGGCGAGATCACCTTCTCACCGTGCCACGAACACGACTGCGTCGGTTCGATGGCGGGCGTCACCTCCGCCTCGATGTTCATGCACATTGTCGAGAATAAAACCTACGGCAACATCGCGTTTACCAACATGAGCGAACAGATGGCGAAGATCCTGCGCATGGGGGCCAACGACCAGAGCGTGATCGACAGGCTGATCTGGATGCGCGACGTCCAGGGGCCGATGCTGCGTGACGCCATGAAAATTATCGGCGAAATCGATCTGCGCTTAATGCTGGCGCAGGCTCTGCATATGGGCGACGAGTGCCACAACCGCAATAACGCCGGCACCACCCTGCTGATTCAGGCGTTGACGCCGGGCATCATCCAGGCCGGCTATCCGGTTGAACAGCAGCGCGAAGTGTTTGAATTCGTCGCCAGCAGCGACTACTTCTCCGGCCCGACGTGGATGGCGATGTGCAAAGCGGCGATGGACGCCGCCCACGGCATTGAATACAGCACCGTGGTCACCACCATGGCGCGCAACGGCGTTGAGTTCGGCCTGCGGGTCAGCGGCCTGCCGGGAGAGTGGTTCACCGGCCCGGCGCAGCAGGTTATCGGCCCGATGTTTGCCGGCTATCAGCCGGAGGATTCCGGTCTTGATATCGGCGACAGCGCGATTACCGAAACCTACGGCATCGGCGGTTTCGCCATGGCGACGGCGCCGGCTATCGTTGCCCTGGTCGGCGGCACGGTTGAAGAGGCTATTGATTTCTCCCGCCAGATGGGGGAAATCACCCTCGGTGAAAATCCGAACGTCACCATTCCGCTGCTCGGATTTATGGGTGTGCCGACCGCTATCGATATTACCCGCGTCGGCAGCAGCGGCATCCTGCCGGTGATCAACACCGCGATCGCGCACAAAGACGCGGGCATCGGCATGATCGGCGCCGGGATTGTCCATCCGCCCTTCGCCTGTTTTGAAAAAGCGATTCTCCGCTGGTGTGAACGATACGCCGTGTCACCCAGCCGATAACCCGGATAAAGCGTCAGCAGCCGTCCGGGATTTTTCCCCGGTCGCGCTGCGCTTACCGGAGCCATAGCGATAACAACAATAAGACCATCGCCCTCTGTAGCGGATACCAACACTATGAAAGAACTCGTGGTCGTTGCCATTGGCGGCAACAGCATCATCAAAGATAACGCCAGCCAGTCGATTGAACATCAGTCTGAGGCGGTTAAGGTCGTGGCGGACACGGTGCTGGAGATGCTGGCATCGGACTACCATATCGTCCTGACTCACGGTAACGGCCCGCAGGTCGGGCTGGATTTACGCCGCGCGGAAATCGCCCATGAGCATGAAGGCCTGCCGTTGACGCCGCTGGCCAACTGCGTTGCCGACACCCAGGGCGGCATCGGCTATCTGATTCAGCAGGCGTTAAATAACCGCCTGGCCCATCGCGGCGAGCAAAAAGCGGTGACCGTGGTCACTCAGGTCGAGGTGGATAACAACGATCCCGGCTTTGCCAATCCCAGCAAACCGATCGGCGCCTTCTTCAGCGCCGCCCAGCGGGATGAGCTACAGCGGGCTCACCCGGACTGGCGCTTTGTCGAAGATGCCGGGCGCGGCTACCGCCGGGTCGTCGCCTCGCCGGAACCAAAACGTATCGTCGAAGCGCAGGCCATACAAGCGTTGACCCGACAAGGGTTCGTGGTGATTGGCGCCGGCGGCGGCGGTATCCCGGTTGTCCGCGACGCGCAGGGGGATTATCAAAGCGTGGACGCGGTCATTGATAAAGACCTGTCAACCGCCCTGCTGGCCCGCGAGATCCATGCCGACATCCTGGTCATCACCACCGGCGTTGAGCAGGTCTGTATCCATTTCGCTCAACCCAACCAACGGGCGCTGGGCACGGTCAACGCCCGCGACATGACCCGCTATATGCAGGAAGGCCATTTCCCGGCGGGAAGCATGCTGCCCAAAATTGTCGCCAGCCTTGCGTTTTTAAAACACGGCGGCAAACGGGTGATTATTACCTCGCCGGAGTGCTTACCCGCCGCGCTGCGCGGGGAGACCGGTACCCATATTGTGTACGACTGAGACAAAAGGAAGAAACATGAATAAAGACCATAGCCGTCGCGAATTTCTCAGCCAAAGTGGAAAAATGGTCACTGCCGCCGCCCTGCTGGCCGCCGCGGCGCCGGCCGTCTATGCCGGCAGCAGTAATACGCCCGTCACCGCCTGCGGGCCGAAAGGGATGATGAACCCTGAGGATAAGCATTACTATCTCGATAACGTCCTGCTGGAAAGCGGCTTTGAGTATCAACATGACGTGGTCGTACACACCCGTACCGAGCTGCAAACGTTGGAGATCGGCGCCGGTAAGATCATCGCCGTGCGCAGTAATAAAAGCCATCCTGACGCCACCCTTCCCCACTACGATGCCGGTGGCAAGCTGATGCTCCCGGCGATGCGCGATATGCACATTCATCTGGATAAAACCTTTTACGGCGGCCCGTGGCGTTCGCTGAACCGCCCGGCAGGCACCACCATTCAGGATATGATTAAGCTTGAGCAGAAGCTGCTGCCGGAACTGCAGCCCTACACCCAGCAGCACGCCGAAAAGCTGATCGATCTGATCCAGTCGAAAGGGTCGACGATCGCCCGCAGCCACTGCAATATCGAGCCGACCTCCGGATTGAAGAATCTCGAAAACCTGCAGGCGGTGCTGGCGCGTCGCCAGGCAGGCTTCGCCTGTGAAATCGTCGCCTTCCCGCAGCACGGTTTACTGCTGTCAAAATCAGAACCGCTGGTACGCGAAGCGATGCAGGCCGGCGCGCACTACGTCGGCGGGCTCGATCCTACTCACGTCGATGGGGCGATGGAAAAATCCCTCGATACGATGTTCCAGATAGCCGTGGATTATCACAAAGGGGTCGATATCCACCTGCATGAAACCAGCCCGGCGGGCGTTGCGGCGCTGAACTACATGGTGGAAACCGTGGAGAAAACCCCGGAGCTCAAAGGCAAACTGACCATCAGCCACGCTTTTGCGCTGGCAACGCTGGACGAACGGCAGGTTGACGCCATCGCCAGCCGCATGGCGGCCCAGCAGATTACCATCGCCTCCACCGTGCCGATTGGCACCTTACATATGCCGCTGCAGCAGCTGCGCGATAAAGGGGTGTTTGTGATGACCGGGACCGACAGCGTGATTGACCACTGGTCGCCGTATGGCCTCGGCGACATGCTGGAGAAAGCCAATCTCTATGCCCAGCTCTATATTCGCCCGAACGAACAGACGCTCTCCCGCTCGCTGGCGATCGCCACCGGCGACGTGCTGCCGCTGAATGATAAAGGCGAGCGGGTGTGGCCGAAAGCGCAGGACGACGCCAGCTTTGTGCTGGTTGACGCCTCCTGTTCCGCCGAAGCGGTGGCGCGCATTTCTCCCCGCACCGCCACGTTCCATAACGGCCAGATGGTCTGGGGTAGAGTGGGCGCGTAATCTCCGACGCCTGCTGCCGCGCGTTTTATTGCCAAAAAGGATGATTAACATGAAGAAATACCGCTTGCTGGCTGCCCTGACCCTCTGCATGGCAGGCAGCGCCGCTGCCGCCGGACTGACGGTGCCGACGCTCTCTCTTGAGCAGGCCAACAGGCTCGCCGACGCGGCCATTGCCGCCTGCCAGGCCAGAGGCTACCCCGTGAGCGTCACCGTGGTTGACCGTTCCGGCGTGACCCTCGCCTCCCAGCGCATGGATAATGCTGGTCCGCATACCGTGCAAGCCAGCTTCCGGAAAGCCTGGACCGCGTTATCCACGAAAACCGCCAGCGGCAAAGTGATGGAGAGCGCGCAGAAAAATCCCGGAGCGCAGCATATGTCGGATATCCCAGGTTTCCTGCTGCTGGCCGGCGGCCTGCCGGTTAAGGTCGACAGCAAGGTGATTGGCGCTATCGGTATCGGCGGCGCCCCCGGCGGCCAGCTCGATGAGAGCTGCGCCCAGGAAGCGCTCGATAAGACGCGGTGATTCACACTCCCCCGGTCGCGCTGCGCTTCCCGGGGGCTACCGACCCGGCGCCATCCGGAGATCGTCCATACGGCGCGTAAGGATAAAAAAGCCCCCTGGCTCTGACGAGCAAGGGGGCTTTGTTTTCACAGAGACCTATTTCTGCGGACGCATTGCCGGGAACAGAATAACGTCGCGGATGGTGTGGCTGTTGGTGAACAGCATCACCATACGGTCGATACCGATACCCAGGCCCGCCGTCGGCGGCAGGCCATATTCCAGCGCCGTCACGTAGTCTTCGTCGTAGAACATCGCTTCATCGTCACCGGCCGCTTTCGCGTTGACCTGCTCCTGGAAGCGCTGGGCCTGATCTTCGGCGTCGTTCAGTTCGCTGAAGCCGTTGCCGATTTCACGACCGCCAATGAAGAACTCAAAGCGGTCGGTAATCTCCGGATTCACGTCATTGCGGCGCGCCAGCGGTGAAACCTCGGCCGGATACTCGGTGATAAAGGTCGGCTGAATCAGATGCGCTTCCGCCACTTCGTCAAAGATTTCAGTGACGATGCGGCCCAGACCCCAGCTCTTCTCAACGTTAATGCCGATGGACTCAGCGATGGCTTGCGCCGCATCGAAGTTATCCAGATCCGCCATCTCGGTTTGCGGACGGTATTTCTTGATAGCTTCGCGCATAGTCAGTTTTTCAAACGGCTTACCGAAGTCAAAAATCTGGTCGCCATACGGCACCTGTGTTGTACCCAGCACGGTTTGCGCCAGGGTGCGGAATAGCGCTTCAGTCAGCGCGATCAGATCCTTATAGTCCGCATACGCCATGTAGAGCTCCATCATGGTGAACTCGGGGTTATGACGGACGGAGATCCCTTCGTTACGGAAGTTGCGGTTGATCTCGAACACGCGTTCGAAGCCGCCCACCACCAGGCGTTTCAGGTACAGTTCCGGCGCGATACGCAGGTACATGTCCAGATCCAGCGCGTTGTGATGGGTGATGAACGGACGGGCAGACGCGCCGCCGGGGATCACCTGCATCATCGGGGTTTCCACTTCCATAAAGCCGCGGGCCACCATGAACTGACGCATCGTGGCAAGGATCTGCGAGCGAACTTTAAAGGTGTGGCGCGATTCGTCGTTGGCGATCAGATCCAGATAGCGCTGGCGATAGCGAACTTCCTGATCCTGCAGGCCGTGGAATTTGTCCGGCAGCGGGCGCAGGGCTTTGGTCAGCAGGCGCAGTTCGCTGCAGTGGATAGACAGCTCGCCGGTTTGGGTTTTGAACAGCTTACCGCGCGCGGCAATGATGTCGCCGAGGTCCCATTTTTTGAACTGCTCGTTGTAGACGCCTTCCGGCAGATCGTCGCGCGCAACGTACAGCTGAATACGGCCGCCGACGTCCTGCAAGGTGACGAAAGAGGCTTTCCCCATGATGCGTCGGGTCATCATGCGGCCAGCCACAGAGACGTCAACATTCAAGGAGGTGAGCGTTTCGTTATCCTTGTCATCGAATTCGCTGTGCAACTGGTCAGAAGTATGGTCACGGCGAAAATCATTCGGGAACGGGATACCCTGCTCGCGGAGCGCAGCCAGCTTTTCACGACGGCTTTTCAGTTCATTATTAAGGTCAATTGCCTCATCGGCACTTTGTGCTTGTTGTTCAGACATGTTGGTTCCTCATAACCCTGCTTACAAACTTGCTTCGATAAATTGACCAGGCCAGCTATCCAGCGCGGCCTGGCGAGTGCGGGTCCCGACACCAGTGCGCAGTCGGTCTCCGGCATCACCGCCAAAAATCGCACGATAGAATATTAACTAACCTGGCCTCACTTCAGGCTGATCTCACTCAGCACCAGGAAAACTAAAGTTTTTTCATTCGCTGGCTCGCCATATCGCCAGAATATCCTCCTCCTGACAGCTAAACGATGCAAGGAGCAGACTTACGCCAGCTCCGGGAAATTCCCCGGTCGCGCAGCGCTGACCGGGACGACGGGTTCGAACCGGCCCGGATAAGGCGCTACGCGCCGCCTCCGGGAAGATCGCCGGTGGCAGTACGGCGTTTACCCACGCAACAGGCCGCCCCGAAAGTCAAAATGACCATCACCGCCACACAGCCCAGCGTCCACTCGCCCATTTGTGAAAAGAAGTGCTGATAGGCGCTGATTGCCGTTTCGCCGATCTGAGATTCGATGGTTTCCTGCGCCACCAGCCCCGCCAGCCAGTTGGCGACCGCGCCGGTCGCCAGCATGTAGATCCCGGTCAGCACGCCGGTCACCGCCGGCATATTCAGACGGGTAATCTGCGCCATTGCCACCGGGTCGATAAACAGCTCGGCAAAGCCCATTAGCGCCAGACCGCCGACCATCAGCCCCATCGAGGCCTGACCATCGACGGCGCCGCGACGGGCATTGAGGGCCAACAGCATAAATCCGCAGCCCATCAGCAGCAGACCAAAGGCAAATTTCAGCCAGACGTGAACCACGGAACGGGTGTTGCCTTCCGGGCGCAGCAGCCAGGCGAGAACCACGCCTGCCGCCATCACGGCAATGGCATTCACCGACTGAAACAGCGCGGTCGGCACGGCGATATTGAACAGCTGGCGGTTCACAAAGCGATCGATAAACAGGCTGATCGAACTCCCGCCCTGCTGCGCCAGCACCCAGAACAGCGTACCGGCCAGCATCAGCAGGACGATTTGCCACAGCGCGCGCCGGTGCTGCGGGGAAGAGATCATCATTCGCGCGACCATTTGCGCGGCAAACACGCAGACGATAGCCAGCAGATAGCCAGACCAGTTATTTTCCAGCAACAACGTGAAGAACACCGGCGCCACGCCCAGCATCACCACCAGCCAGCCCCAGGTGGGCAGTACAAACTTCACCGTCCGCAGCGCCCGCTGGTCGACGCCGCGGGTGTGGCTGAAATGGCGATGACCGCTTAGGAAGATCAGCAGCCCGATAAACATGCCGATACCCGCCAGCGCAAAGCCAATGTGCCAGCCATACCACTGCGCCGCCAGGCCGCAGGCGATAGGCGCGGCGATCGAACCGACGTTGCCCGCCGCGTAAAGCAGCGAAAAGCCGCCGTCGCGACGGGGATCGTCGCTGGCATACAGTTCGCCGAGCAGGCAGCTGATGTTGGATTTGAACAGACCGTAGCCGCAAATAATGATCGCCAGCGCGAGGTACAAACTCCAGGTGGCATCGGATTCAACGCCCAGCACTACGTGGCCGAGGGTCATCAACAGCGCGCCGGCAATCACCGCCGTGCGATTGCCAAGCAGGCGGTCGGCAAGCCAGCCGCCGAGAATAGGGGTAACGTAAACCAGAGAAGCGTAAGCGCTGAACAGACTGATGGCGTGGCTGTCATCAAAACCGAGCTGATGGGTGAGATAGAGAATGAGTAAGGCACGCATGCCGTAAAAGCTGAAATATTCCCAGATTTGGATCGCGACGATGTAATAGATCGCGCGCGGCTGTGAGGGTGTTTTCATGAGGTCTCCTTGCAGCGTGAAAAAGGGAAGTGGCAAGCCACTTCCCTGGAGCTTCAATTACTTGTTGTTTTCTTCTTTCAGCACCTTGACGGTGTAACGACCATCGGCCTGACGATATGCCCCGTGGATATCGGTTTCGAAGCCCGGGTAATGGGCGCCGATTTCGCACAGCATCTGCAGGAACTCCAGTACCGGACGGCTCTCTTCGGTGATCATTTCACCCGGCATCACCAGCGGAACTCCCGGAGGATACGGCAGGATCATGTTGGCGTTGACGCGGCCCACCATCTCTTCGAGATACACCTCTTCGGTTTGCCCGTGCAGCTCTTTCTGGAAGGCAACGTACGGCGTCACCATCATGGTCGGCAGCACTTCGAATGCGCGGAACATCAGATCCGGCAGGTTGTGATGCTCAATCAGTTTGTGAATGTTCTGCGCCAGTTCCTGAACGCGCATGTTTTCATAGAATTCAGGATCTTCACGGTACAGCGACGGCAGCATGTTTTTCACGCGCAGGTTCAGGTCGAAAGCGCGTTTAAAGTCGGTCAACGCGCGCAGCAGGCTCAGCGCTTTGGTTTTGTCGATACCGATGCTGAACAGGAACAGCAGGTTGTACGGGCCGGTTTTCTCGACCACGATGCCGTGTTCGTCGAGGTATTTCGCCACGATGCTGGCCGGAATACCGAACTCATCCATGGTACCGTCTTTCTTCATCCCCGGGGTCAGCAGAGTGACTTTGATCGGATCGAGGTACATGTGTTCGTTATCGATGTTTTTGAAACCGTGCCATGCGCTGTCGGAGCGCAGCGGCCAGCATTCCGGGCCATCGATATGTTCCGGCTGCCAGACATCGAAGAACCAGCCTTCCGATTCACCTTTCAGGCGTTTGATCTCTTTACGGAACTTAATAGAACGTTCAATTGAGCCATCAATCAGACGCTTACCGGCGTTGCCTTTCATCATCGCCGCGGCGGTTTCGGTGGAAGCCACCACGCCGTAGTGCGGAGAGGTGGTGGTATGCATCATGTAGGCTTCGTTAAAGGTCTCTTCGTTGACATCCCCTTTTACGTGGATCATCGAAGCCTGGGAGAATGCCGCCAGCAGTTTGTGCGTGGACTGGGTTTCGTAAATCACCTTCCCTTCCACACGGCCGCCGCTCATCCCGCATTTACCGGCATAGATTGGCGAGAAGTTGGTGTAAGGCACCCAGGCGGAGTCAAAGTGGATGGATTTCACATCCAGCGTTTTCTTGATGAAATCGGTGTTATACAGCAGACCATCATAGGTGGAGTTGGTGATAACCGCGTGTACCGGCCAGGTCGCATTCGGCGTCTCTTTGACCCGTTTGGCGATGGTCGCCCGCTGGAATTCACTCTGCGGAATGCCGCCGAGGATCCCGTAGGCGTTACGGGTTGGGCGGAAGTAAATCGGCGTAATATCGCTCATCATCATCAGATGGGTCAGCGATTTGTGGCAGTTACGGTCGATCAGCACGGTGCTGCCGGCCGGGGCGGAATACATGCCGACGATTTTGTTGGCCGTCGAGGTACCGTTGGTCACCATGTAGCTGCGTTCAGCATTGAAGACGCGGGCGATGTACTCTTCCGCTTCTTTGTGCGGGCCGCTGTGGTCAAGCAGAGAACCCAGTTCAGAAACCGAAATCGAGATATCTGATTTCATGGTGTTGGAACCAAAGAAATCATAGAAGATGCTGCCGACCGGGCTTTTCTGGAAGGCGGTACCGCCCATATGGCCCGGGGTGCAGAAGGTGTATTTGCCTTCGCGTACGTATTTGAACAGCGCTTTGGTCAGCGGCGGCAGAATGGTGTCGATGTACTCATCGGTGTTCTGTTTGATTTTATCGGCGATATCATCGGCGGCCCCCAGCGCATATTCGAAGAAACGGACCTGCATCCGCAGATCGTTGAGGCTCACATCCAGCGTGGAGTAGGTGTTAGCGAAGGCGTACAGCGGCATATATTCGTTCAGTTTGCTGATTTCTTCGCACAGTTCGAGATTGTATTTATCCCAGTCGAAGATCACCCCGCACAGACGAGCGTTGTTTTCGATAAGTTTCAGTAAATCTTCGCGGTCGTTCGGATAGACAATACGGAAGTCCAGGCGTTCAAGGGCGCGATGCAGTTCACGGATAGGCTCTTCTTTAAAGTAGACGCCCATGTGATTCATGATTGCGATAACGTTCATAGTCGAATCTCCAGATATGCAGAGCCCCTCCCGTCACGTGGTGACAGGTGCAGGAAGGAGCTCCAGGAAAAAGGGTTACGGATTAATGCGCGCTGGCGGCAGAGCTGTCAGTGGTGTCGTTTTCGTGCTGAAGCTGGTGCATTTTGCGGCCGTAGAACATCAGGATAATCAGGCTGACGATAAAGGTGCCGGCCAGCTCGAAGGAGCTTGCCCCCATCAGGGCGATGAAGCAGAACGCGCAGCCCAGCACGGAACAAATCAGGCTAACCAGGTTGCGAATGTTGATGCCTTCGAAGCGAATCAGGTCAACGCAGGAGTAGAAATAAGGCAGCATGGTCAACAGGACGGCGATACCGGTCAGTTCACCGAACAGGTCGGAGGCTTTACCCCCGCTGGAGTTCATCAGAGTAATCAGCACCATCAGCGCGGTCATTTTCACCGCCGCCAGCAGCAGGCCTTTTTTCGGAATACCGTTGCTATCAACTTCGCCATACACTTTCGGGAAGTTGCCGTCGTTAGCCGCACGGACGCCGGCCTGGCCCACCAGCATCATCCACGAGCCCAACGAAGTCAGGCAGGCAAAGGCGGTGAAGGCGGAAACCACCGGAGCGGCCCAGCCGCCAAGGATGGTGGAGGCACTGATGGCGAACGGCGCGCCGGAGGCTGCCATCTGAGCCGCAGGGTACATCCCGGCGATAACCTGCGTCGCGGCGATATACACCACGCCCGCCATCGCGGTGCCCAGCATGGTTGCCAGCGGAACGGTACGTTTCGGGTTTTTCACCATCCCGGTGCTGACGGCGGCGGATTCAACGCCGACGAAGGCCCACAGGCAGAGCAGAATACTTTTGATCACCGCGTGGCTGTCAGGCGTACTGGAGGTGTTCCAGTTTGCCTGATAGGTCGCTGCGTCAAACCAGTGCCAGCCGATGACCGCGGTCATCACCACCGGAATTAATACCAGTACCAGGCCAATTGTGGTCAGACGGCTTACCCAGGTCCCGCCGAGCATATTCACGAAGGTGAATATCCAGACGATGGCAATACAGGCGATACCCGCCGGAATAGGGTTATTCAGAATCGGGAAGAAGGTAGAAAGATAAGAAACGGCGGTAATCCCGATAGCCAGGTTACCGATCCAGTTGGCATGATAATAAAGCACGCCGGTCTGGAAACCGAACGCCGGTGATATTTCCCCGGCATAGGCAATTGGCCCCCCCTGCTGTGGATTCTTTTTTGCCATTCGGGCATAAACATAAGCCAGAGACATGGCGCCAATAATAGAAATCACCCATCCCCAGATAGCAATACCACCGATGCTGGCGAGGTTCGCAGGTAATAATGCAATACCGCTCCCCATCATATTACCAGCGACCACGCCGGTACAGGCAAATAGCCCTATCTTCTTGGCAGAACTCATGTTTGCTTTTCTCCTAAGTTTATTTTGGAGGTACAGATCATGATAGTGAACCTTTTATTGACCCGACCAACTGCCAACCAGCTTAATGACTCACCGAAAATAAGTCCTAAAGATAAAGTGAAATAACAGAAAACATCAGACAAATGATATTTTGACCTTTTTCAATTAACATATCAGGATGACATATTGATATCATAAAAAGATAAACATCGTTTACTTACATGAGGTTATGGCGAGAGTGCGGTATTGAAATTGTGTTATATCGCGGCCAGTAAATGTCAAATACATATAACAAACTGCGCCTTCATGAGAAACATAAGTTTAACCTCACCATACTCAAAACCATGAGCATGATGAGGGTTTACTTATTCTGAAGAGAGGAAGTTATCGAGATAAGGGACCACGCGGGTCAGCGAGGTCTGAAATACCGCATTTTCGATCCAGTAAAAAGTGTTCTCTCCTGGACGCAAATTAAATGCGGTGAGATAGGCATCCGCGGCTTCGCGGTTCTCCCCTTTCATTTCGTAGACTTTACCCAACAGGACGTAATTCATCCACGACATTTCCAGATCGATACCGGTATTAATCGCAGTATAGGCTTCATCGACTTTCCCCTGGCCTAATAAATCCACCGTTTTAATCTGGTAAAATATCGCCATATCTTTGATCCCCGGCATATCGCCAACCCGGGTGATTTCGGCATACAGCGCGCTGAGCTGTTCTTTATCCAGCGGCTGCTGCGAATGGCGTAATACATCGACCAGCGTTTTTTCCGCATACGCGTAGGTAAAGTCCGGAGAGTCTTTAATCACATCATCAAGCAGCGCGCTGGCTTTGCCTAAGGAGTCGACATCACCATTCATTAATAGCTGATGCGCCTGGTAGAAGTGGGTAAGCGCGGTACTGTGCGAGGGTTGATACTGTCTCAGCATCTCCTGCATACGCGCTGGCCACGGCTGCTTGAGCGCCTGCGATAAGCTGCTCAGCAGATCGTTTTGAATCGACAGCTGGTTATCGCTGGTGATGAAATAGCGCTTGTCCATCATCGTTGAGCCGTCGGCGTTATCCACCATCTGCACCGACATAAAACACTGCTGGGCGCGGTAGTGCCGCTGATTGACGAACTCAATCGTCAGCGTTTTGCCTGAACTGCTGGGCTCATTAATGTTGTAGTTGGTTTTGTCATGCACCATAAAGGTGGAGAAGGTATTCAGCGAGGTGGTCGCCAGGCTGCCCAACCCCACCGCATAGGAGTGCTGCGATGCCCAGTTGGTGCAGGAGTTGCCTTTCAGCAGGTGGATATCGATATCACGCGGGTTCAACAGCAGACGCGCCTTATTGACCGGTGGCCGCGACTCGATCGTCGACAGCGCAACCAGCGCCACGCAGCTTGCGAGCGCCAGCAGGAACAGGATCCACACCCAAAACGTGGCGATGCGTTTGCGCTTTTCTGGTTTCACCGACGCCGGCTGGACCGGCGCGGCCTCAGCGGCTGAGGCCGGAGACGTGGGCTCCGCGACAGGGGCCGCTGGCGTAATAACCGGCGCGGGTTCTTCCCCCTCTTCCGTACACCAGATCACCGGGACCGTAAGCTTATAGCCACGCTTTGGCACCGTCGCAATATATTCCAGGCTACCTTCATCGCTATCTTTCAATGACTTACGTAACTCAGAAATGCTTTGCGTCACGACGTGGCTGGTCACCACGTTACGCGTCCAGACATTATCGATAAGCTCGTCTCTGCTGAGCACTTCATCAGGGTGGCGAGCGAAGAAAACCAGAAGATCGATTAAACGCGGTTCAAGAGTTAGCTGACGCCCCTTCCGACTGATTTGGTTGATAGAGGGTGTAACCAGCCATTCTCCCACGCGAACAACAGGTTGTTGCATAAAAAAGAGCCCAAAACGAAAAGGGAAGGGCGGGATGATAACACATTTCCCCTACCTATTTATGATAGGGGTCATTACCTTTATCACGTTATATCGCTCTGCATTTAAACGCCTTAACCAGTTTTTATTTCTAAACAAAATGAGCAATAGTCTATTAACATCTGTGTCATTTCTTATGGGATAGCCAGGGTCTATTCTGCGTCCATTACCTCGTTCAACGCCTGATCAGATAGGCTATAAATGGAGACGCATGATGTTATTTGACCATTATTCTCTGCCGGCAGTGATGCTGAAAAACCGGATTGTGATGCCCCCGATGACCCGCTCCCGCGCCGGAGCAGGCAATGTGGCCACCGGGCAAATGGCGGAGTATTACGCACAACGCGCCAGCGCAGGATTGATTATCAGCGAAGGCACGCAGATTAGCCAACAGGGCCAGGGCTATGCCTGGACGCCTGGCATTTACAGCGCACAGCAGATCGCGGGCTGGCGAAAAGTGACCGATGCGGTGCATCGCGCCGGCGGGACGATGTTTGCCCAGCTGTGGCATGTGGGCCGCGTCTCGCATACCATTTTACAGCCAGACCACGCCGCGCCGGTTTCCTCATCGGCGATTCAGGCGCAAGGGGTCAAGGTGTTTGTCGATGTCGAAGGCCGTGGCCCGGAAAACGGCGTCGGCGAGATGGTGCAGCACTCCATGCCGAGAGCGCTGACGAGAGAAGAGATTGCGGCCATCGTTGCACAGTATGCTCAGGCGGCCCGCAATGCGATGGAAGCCGGGTTTGACGGCGTGGAACTGCACGGCGCCAATGGGTATCTCATTAACCAGTTTATTGATTCCCGCGAAAACCAGCGCAACGATGAATATGGCGGTTCGCTATCCCATCGCCTGCGTTTTTTACGCGAAGTCGTAGAAGCCGTCGCGGCGGCCATTGGCAAAGAAAAAGTTGGGATCCGTCTCGCGCCGTTGACCACGCTGATGGGGTCGAAGGATGATACTCCGGAAGCCACCTATCTGGCGGCTGCCAACGTGCTGAATGAGATTGGTATTGCCTATATTCATATCGCTGAAGCCGACTGGGATGACGCGCCGGTGATGCCTGCGGCGTTTAAAGAAGCGCTGCGCATGATCTTCCGCGGCACGCTGATATACTCCGGGAAATATACCGTTGAGCGGGCGCAGGAGGCGCTGGCGAACGGCTGGGCCGACCTGATTGGCTTTGGCCGCCCGTTTATCGCCAACCCCGATCTGCCCTATCGCCTGCAACATCAGCTACCGCTTAATCAGCCGGTTAAAGAGACGTTCTTCGGCGGCGGTAAAGAGGGCTATCTCGACTACCCTGCCATAGCGGTGAAACAGGCGCGCTGATATTCGGCTGCAGGCGCCATAAGGTCGCACAGCGGTAAACGCCGGTTGGGCACAGCAGCCTCCGGCATCAAACGCTTCGGCAATGCATTTCACATCTTAAACGTGGTTTATGGTTTAAGATGTGAATTAACGATGAGCAACAGGGCATTTCATTTATTGCCAGGCATACGTAAGAGTTAATAGACATTCATTCACCGCTTAAATAAGTTTTACCGGTGAAACCTGCTGCGGGAAATTTGCGCGACAGGAGGCTTATTCCTGACCATTGTCGTCCTTCCAGTCCTCTGGCTTCCGAGCCGCCTGCCCTCTTTACTGTGCCGTACTGTGACCGAGCCAACGTCCTGAGACACGACTGCGGGCAACAGACTGTACAAACATCGGGAAAAGTCCATACTCAACGCATAAATGAGCCAATATTTTTGCAATATTAATTTGGCAGAAGTGATGTCGGGTAGCAAAGTTTATAAAAAGGAATACAGACCGATGAAATACAAATTAGTTAAGCAGGTTTTACATGATGATGTGTTAAGAAACAGCTTCATTAATTTGGCCATTAAGACCTTTGACCTCTCTTTTAAGGATTGGTACAAAAAAGGTTACTGGACTGAATCATACATTCCTTATGCTTTTGTCGATCATAATAACGTGATTGCCAATGCTTCCGCGAATATCATCGATCTGCTGTGGCAGGGCCAACGTAAGCGCTATATCCAGATTGGCACCGTGATGACCGAAACCGATCATCGCGATAAGGGACTGGCTAGCCAGTTGATTAATCAGATCCTCGTGGACTGGCAAGATCGGGCCGACGGCATTTTTCTCTTCGCTAACTCCACCACCATCGATTTCTATCCCAAGTTTGGTTTTGAGCAAACCGATGAGTACCAGTATACCCTGCCAGTCATGCCGACGCCCGGGGATTTCCGCAAGCTCAATATGGACAAAGAGAGCGATGTCGAGGTGCTCAAACACTATTATCATAAATCTAACCCGTTTGCTCAGCTCTCGGCATACGATAACTTCGGTTTATTGATGTTTTACTGCTCGGCCTTTATGAAGCACTTCGTCTATTATTCGGAAAAAAATAATGCCGTGGTGATTGCGCTGCAAAACGATCATACATTGATTTGCTTTGATATTTTCTGTGATGGCGAGAATTCAATGACGAAAATCGTTAATGAGCTCGCGGCAGAGCATACGCAACAGGTGATGTTAGGCTTTACGCCGAAGGAAGATCGCCCTGGTGAGTATGAAAAGATAGAAAGCGATGATTTTCTGTTCATCTATTCGGCTAAAGAAAATATCTTTAAAGGCCGGAAGATGATGTTCCCTACGCTCTCGCATGCCTGAACGCAGCAGCAGCCCTGCCCGTATTGCCAGCGCCGCCGGCCGGCGCCGCGGCGAAACGACGGCAGCACAACATCTTTCAGGATGCCTGCGGGCAGCGTGAAAGATGATGGGAGTCGGCTTTATTTAGAGATGACAAACAATGCTTTACAGCGCGGACACAGCAACGCCGCTCCGCTTTTAATTTTTCTCACCGGCTGCCGCGATTTATGCCCGCATTCCGGACAGGTTACCGTAGCCTCAGAGGTGGAAGTAAAACGCTTCACTGCGTTGTCGAAGAATGACATAAGCTTTACCTGCTTAATGAATGTGGTCTATCATACCATCAACTGATTAAAAAACACACAAACATAGCGCTATTGTTCCGCGGATGGGGTAAGGTGGTACCTCCACCTGCAGAAGAGACGACTCATGTCATATTCCAGTGGACTTAGGCACTTCAAAGAACGCCCCGTTGAGGTTAAATGCCCGGAATGTTCACACGTCACCGAGCAGAAAGCCAGAGATATGCGCAGAGATAACCCATTGCAATGCGCCTATTGTAGCCTGATATTTCTCCCCTCAGATTGTTCTTGTATCGGCGGATAGCGGGCTGGTCAGAAATATAAATAATCAATCCAGATTATTTATTTTGCAGACGAGTAGCGAATCATGAAAAAACACAGTGAAGATATTCTTGATGGGTATGTGATCGAAACGCAGCTTCGCGGTGAGAAGTCACATCCTGTCTGTATTCATCGGGTTAAATTCACCAACGGTAAATTTGCCCTGATTCGCAGCGTCGCGAACGGCTGTTTTATTCCCGGCACAGTGCTCAGAAGAGAAAAGCCGGGCTGGTTGATGAATAATGCAAACATCAATTTACTTCCCTTTGAATACATTAGCGAAATTGAGTCTGAAAGGCGTTTTCAGGAAGATTAACCCGGTTTAGGGTTATTTTTCTCCACCCAGTTTCCGTCACGGTCCTTCACCACTTCGATAAACTCATCCGCGGGTGAAGGCGTTCCGCCTTCATCTTCCCATTCATTTACGGAGTGCTGCCACTCTTCCTGGGTAAGGATTTTTCCGGTAATGGTGCTACGTAAATAAACTGTCATCATTCCCCTCCTGTCAATGTATCGCGTTTCCCCTTCATTATAGGTGAAAACGGATAAACGCTCGTCGCTCAGGTCATCGTTCGCCGACAAAGCGGATATAGCCGTCGATCGCACGATCTTCATCTATAATTAAGTAAGCAGTTGCCTTATCTCTTTTGCCCTCTGCCTCTGGCATCGCGCTCTCTGGAAAGTCGTCGTGGAGTCAAACATCTTCCTTATGGCTATCAGGAGGTATCTCATGTCATTAGTGACCGCGGCCCCTGGCCCGCTTATCAGATAACCATCAGCAGAGCTGACAGAAATAGCGGTGGTACAAGCCTATGGCATCAGGCGTTTATAAGCGCCATTTCTGGATGCATTCACTAATAATGATATAATTTCCATATTAAATATTACGGAAAAGATAAAAATAAGATAAATGGTACGAGTCGTAATTTAGCCATAATACGATGAATGAGATATGGTAATGTTCTTTCATATCCGAATGACTACGGACGAAAAAGAGAAAAGAAATGACCGAAAAATCAACAACCCATGCGCAAAATTGTCGTACCGATATCGGGATTGGAAAACAGATTACCGCCAGCGTACAAGGTTATGTCGATGGCCGTCGCTATATGATTGACATTACTGTCCATCCTGTCGAAATTACCTTCGATTTTGGTGAAGAGAAAATAAGAGACGCCTCTTATTTTAGTTCTAAAAATCAGGAAATGGTGTGGGTAGCCGCCAGAAAAGAGCTGACCATCTCCGATGAAAAGGGTTCGTTCACGATTGTGTTTTAATACCCGCAGCGCTGGCTAAGCGATGGCGCCAGACAAAGTTGGCCGTAGTGGCAAATAGCGAGCCGGCGAGCGCTGATTATCCAAAAGCAAAGAGCATCAAGCCTCTCCGTTAATGTTGATAAAACGAGCCGTCGCTATGCCCTGCCCCAATGCGGCCCGCTTCAATGAGAATTTCATCGATAAGATCCTCGAGACACGCCGAACCATGGTTCTCACAAATCATATGAACCTGCTTCAGGATCTCCTCCTGGGACATCTCGCCACGCAAAGCGGACATCAGCATGACCGATGCCCAGCGTCGAACTTCCGGGTGCGTAATCATATGGTTTTACCTCAAATCGGGACACACTCATCTCAATTATAGGCACCGGGCAGGGGTTCATCCGTTAAAACATGCACAGCCTCCCTATCCTCCGCAAGGATAAGGATTTAAAAGCGTTCCCGGCTGTCTGTCGGCCGTTCCTGGCCCGGCAACTACAACAGTTTTACCGCCGCGTTTTGAATATCGGCTGACGTTAAATCGCGATCGGAAGCGACGTGTACCACGCGGTGATCGCCGGTTAAGGAAGGAAACTCAGCGGACATGATCTGCAGATGCGTTTGTTCGCCATTAGGATACTCACGTAATATTGTTGTTACGCCCAGCATTATCGTCACGACGACTGCTGGTGCTGCATTGAAAAAAACAATAACTTTCTTCATGAGTTGACCGCCTGGATGCAAGAGCAATGATGGCGATGCCACACATTGGATAATGAAAACAAAAAAGCCCCGCTCCGGGGCATTTTTAGGTTATTTCCGACATTCCATCGACGCTGCGCCGCTGGTGATGTAAGGAGCAATATTGTCAAATGTAATCATGGATGTTTTACAAAAGATACATTTTGCGCCAAATGGATTTTTTTCAGACACATCGTAGTTGGATGTTCTGTATTGTGACCCATGACAACATGGGCACCTGAAATGAATGTATTCCGTCATAATGCTAGCCTTTATGTGCGACAACATTCACTACCGCAGGGACAAGAGGTTATACTCTGGTGAAAACGCTTTCTGTGGTTTTCAAGGTCAAGGATAGTGTCGAAATCACCGGGTAGCACAGAAGACAAAGATGCAAATGCGCTCTGCGTTCGTTCTTTTCATGATTAACCTGAGGTTTTTCACCTGCTTAATCATTATTTCCCGGTAGTGATTTCCTTTACAATGTTGTTAGTTTTTTTATTAGCCCTTGGGCATATCAGGTCTGTAGAAAATTTATCACAGAGAAAATACCCAAAAGGAGATATCAGAAGATAAAAGCGATGAGAAAATTCAGAAACTGTTGCAGATAACTTTTAAGACTCAAACCGTTAAAGTCATTAACGCACATTAACGATATATTGGCAAGGCTTATTTTTTCACGTTTTTTTAACCCTGGTGCTGGCAAAAAAATCTATGCATATACTGACTGATACTGACACATTTTCCTGTTATTTAATAACTTAATCATTGCCGCGGGGCCCACGCGTGGCCTGTATTATGCTACACTACCTTTCCCGGAGATTTTTGCTATGAAATCGGAAGACACCCTTGATTGGTACCCTGCGCAGCTCCCGCCCGTTAAGATAATTCTGGGTAATGCCGTGCTTGAAGTCGGAAAGCTCGGTCGCCCTATCAATGCCAGAACGTTACGTGAGTATCTTCAGGTACTGCAACGGACCCAAAAGCGCCGCGATGATAAGATTGCTCTGCAAACGGCGATCGATGTTCTGGCGGATAATCAAAGAGTAAACGGAAAATTATAACCACTCCGGCCATTGTGCCGGTTTATCCTTCACGCACGGAGGTTATCATCTTCAAATCAATAGCCTTTTTAGTTATTTCATCGAATAAAAATTAAAGAGTATCTTTAGTGGATAAAAAGGCGCATTGTCGTAACTGGTCAGCAACGAACAATAGAGTCTCGTTCCAGGGAAATGTCATTTTATGTCAATGAACACTGGAGATTGTACTCTGGATATTTTCATTGAGGTTGTCAACATGAAAGCGGCGAACACTTTTTTTTGCTTTCCCTCACAGCTACCGACGGTCAGGGCTATTATCGGGGATGCGGTACTGGAGACCATCAGAGCCGGAGTGCCGATCAGCGCCGGTTCGCTATTAAGCTGCCTGAAAAGCCCGCAGGCGAAAAAAACCTGGGCAGATAAACACGTGCCGTTACAGTTGGCAATCGATGCTCTGGAAGAGAGCTTGTCGATTGATTTCAAGAAAATATAACATCCACCATTCGCAACGCTAAAGGTCCTCACCATGTTTATTACCTTATTAATTTACCTCGGTATTATCGGCTCCATCGCGGCGCTGGCTCTATTTTCCTTGTCGATACTATGGATTGCTGTTTCAAATAACCCGGACGCAACGGATATATAAATTTCATCTATACTTAATATTCGTGCAGCTGTTAAATCTTAGATATTTTATCCCTTCCTCTTGATATCATGTTTATAAACTGATTTCGCAACTGCTTCAGCGTGTTAACATCACCGGCTGAGCAACCCTATGAATATTCAGATTAAAAAATGGTTTAATCCCGCACATCGTGTTGAGCTGAATCCTGTCGCCCCCCCCTCCATAAATGCCCACACAATCAAGACCGAACTCTTTTCAACGCTGCAAATGGAGAGGTATGGGCAAAAGCTGGCGCGCTCGCATAAGCTATCGCCGGTCAGATTGCCCTACTATCTGCTTAAACGGCTTGATGAAAATGAAGCGGTGATTACCCGGAATTGCTACATGCTCAATAGCGGTAATAAAACCAGCATCATGCCTGCCGGCGAGTGGCTGCTGGATAACTATTATCTGATTGAGGAACAAATTCGCGTCGTTCGTCAGCATCTGCCGAAAAACTTTGGCAAAGGGCTTCCCCCTCTGGCCTCCCCGCATCATTGCCCGCGGATTTATGATATCGCCTCTGAGGCGATCGCCCATGGCGACGGCCGCTGGGACATCGCCAGTATGACCAGCTATATCACCGCCTATCAGCAGGTCACATCGCTGACGCTAGGCGAACTGTGGGCGCTGCCCGGCATGCTGCGTCTGGCGCTGATTGAAAATCTCCGCCGGGTGAGTATGGAGGTGGCGAAAGCGCAGGAAGAACGTAATCTGGCAGACCTCTGGGTGACGCGCATTTTTGACTGTGCGGAAAATACCCCCGCCGATTTAATTATGGTGATCGCCGATATGGCGCGCGCCAGCCCCCCGCTGAGCAGCGCATTTGTCGCCGAACTGGTCCGCCGTCTGCAGGGGCGCGGCAACATGCTGACGCTGCCGCTGACCTGGGTGGAGCAACGCCTTGCCGAACACGGCATTACCACCGACGCGCTTATCCATCGCTTCAACCAGCAGCTCGCCGCCAGCCAGCTCTCGGTGAGCAACAGCATTGCCGGTCTCAGGCTGCTCAGTGAAACAAACTGGGCCGATTTCGCTGAAGCCATGAGCGTGGTGGAGCAAACATTGCGTGAGGATCCCGCAGGCGTCTATCCGCTGATGCACTTCGATACCCGGGACCAGTACCGGCACATTATTGAGACCCTGGCCCGACACAGCCTGTTCAACGAAGCGGAAGTCGCCGACCGCGTGCTGGCGCTGGCGCGGGCTGAACCCGCCGCCGCCCCGGGCAACCACATTGGCTATTTTCTGGTCGGCGATGGTCGCCCACGCCTCGATTTGCTGCTATCAACGAAGATGTCGTGGCTTACCCGGCTGCAAAATAATTTAAACGGTATCCCGCTGCTGCTGTGGCTGGGAAGCCTGAGCCTGGTGACTACCGCGCTGGCCGCCTTGATGGTGCATGACGCTCACCAGCAGGGGATGAGCTGGTTTTTGCTGCCGGTCGCCATCCTGTGGATCATCGTGTTCAGTCAGCTCGCCAGCGATTTGCTCAGCGATGCGACAACCCGTTTTCGCACGCCGGTGCCGCTGCCGCGTATGGATTTTTCCGCGGGCATCCCGGCCGAATATGCCACCATGGTGGTTATTCCCTGTCTGCTCACCGGCCGGGAAAGCCTCGACAAGCTGCTCACCAGCCTGGAGATTTGCTGGCTGGGTAATCAGAGCGATAACCTCTGTTTTGCCCTGCTGAGCGATTTTCCTGACGCCGCTCACCAAAGCTCGCCGGAAAACGAGGCCCTGCTCGCCTGGGCCGTCTCACAGACGCAAAACCTGAACCGACGCTATCCGGCCAGACGTCCCCTTTTCTATCTGCTGCATCGAACGCCTGAATGGAATCCTCAGCAGCAGGTATGGATGGGCCATGAACGTAAACGCGGTAAACTGGCGCTGCTGAACAGCTGGCTGCGTCAGCCAGAGCTGCAGTTCTCCACCATGACGCAGGCGGAGCCTCATGAACGACCAGATTCCATCCGGTATGTGATTACCCTCGACAGCGATACGGTCCTGCCGCGCGATACGGCGCATAAGATGATTGCCACGATGGCGCATCCGCTCAATCGTCCGCTGTATGACCCCGAACGTCAGCGGGTAGTCAAAGGCTACGGGATCCTTCAGCCCGGCCTTGCCGAGGAGATGCCGCCCGGCGGGCAGGGACGCTACGCCGCCATTTGCAGCGCGGCTGCGGGAAATAACCCCTACGCGATGATGTCTTCCGATATCTATCAGGATCTCTTTGGCGAAGGCTCGTTTGTCGGCAAAGGTATTTACGATATCGATACTTTTACCCTGGTGATGAAAGATACCTGCCCGGAGAACCTGGTGCTCAGCCACGATTTGCTGGAAGGGTGCTACGCCCGCTCGGGGCTGCTAAGCGAAGTGTTATTTTATGAACAATATCCCAATAACTATCTGTCTGACGTCGCGCGGCGCATTCGCTGGATCCGCGGTGACTGGCAGCTTCTCAACTGGCTGAGGCCGCGCGTTCGAAAAGCAGACAACCGCCGGGTTAAAAACCCGCTCTCCGCGCTTTCCCGCTGGAAACTGTTCGATAATCTGCGACGTAGCCTGGTCGCGCCATCGCTGCTGACCCTGCTCTTCTGCGCGCTACTGTGGACCGCGAACCCGCTTTACTGGCTCAGTATGCTGGCGCTGGTGTGGCTACTCCCGACCCTGCTGGCGGTGGCCCACGATCTGCTGTATAAACCGGCGCGACGCGCCATCGGCAAACACCTCTCGCTGGTCGCCGCCGGCGCGCTGAAACGCCTTTCGCGGATCGGCTTGAACTTCATCACCCTGCCCCACGAGGCGGGATATTCGCTGTATGCCATGGCGGTGACCCTATGGCGTCTGGGAGTTAGCCAACGCAACCTTAGCCAGTGGTCCAGCTTCAGCCTGCAGAACGAGCGGTCAAAATGCTCGCCGCTGCGCTTTTACCGGGCAATGTGGTGCAACATCGCCTGCGCGGGCGCCCTGACGGCGCTGGCCTTCCACTTTTCCCCCTGGCTGTCGACGATAGCGATCCCCATCAGCCTGCTCTGGTGCCTGGCCCCGCTGCTGCTCAGCGGCTTAAGCCGCCAGCCAGTGCGCAGAACTTTCTCCGCGGATAAAGAGCAAACCCGGCTGCTGCGTCAGAGCGGCCGTGAGATCTGGGCCTTTTTCGAAACCTTTGCCACGGCAAAAGAGAACTGGCTGCCGCCGGACAACTACCAGGAAATACCGCAGCCGGTGATTGCGCATCGCACCTCGCCGACCAATATTGGCCTCTCCTTGCTGGGCAACCTGACGGCGTGGGATTTTGGCTATATCCCGTCCGGCGAAGTCTTACAGCGGATCACCCTCACGCTCGATACGCTGGATAAGATGGAGCACTTCCGGGGGCATTTGTATAACTGGTACGATACCCGTACCCTCGCCCCCCTCTCTCCACGTTACGTTTCCAGCGTCGACAGCGGCAACATGGCCGGGCATTTATTGACGCTGAAGGCGGGATTATCGGCGATGCGTAATCAGCCGGTCCTCAACGGCACGCAGGTGCTGTCCGGGCTGGACGATACGCTGGGAATTCTGGAAAAACGCTGGGGGCCGCGGGCGCCAACCGCGCTGCGGCTGTTGCGTAAACATTGCGCCAGCGCCGCCGCCCTGCCTCCCGCCCGGCTATGGCATGAACTGAAAAATATGCGCAATCAGTGCAACCACCTGCACAGCCTGTGTCGTCATGAGGACGCGCGGGTGCTGCGCTGGATAACGCATTTACAGCATCAGCTGGTCCTGATGTGCCACGAATGGTCGCATCTGCTGGGCTGGCTGCCGGCGGATTACGGCTCTCAGCCGCTGCCTTCGCTCAGCTGGCTGGCGCAGGCCAAACACACGGGGGAAGGCACGCCATCCGCATCCGCCATCGGACAGGCGCGCCTGCGGCTGGATATCATCGGCGAGCTGGAGCAGCGCCTCAGCGAACATGCGCGGATGGATTTTACCTTCCTGTACAGCGAAGTGACCAACCTGCTCAGCGTCGGCTATAACTGCGACAGAGATCAGCTGGATAAGAGCCACTACGACCTGCTGCCTTCCGAAATCCGTCTGACCAGTTTTCTGACCATTGCCACTAACCAGCTGCCGCAGAAAAGCTGGTTCTCACTCGGGCGTCTGTTTACCACCATCGATAACGAAACCGCGCTGATGTCGTGGAGCGGGTCGATGTTTGAATATCTGATGCCAAATCTGGTGATGCCGACCTATCCCGGCAGTCTGCTCGACGAGATGAGCCAGTCAGCGGTGAAACGCCAGATCGCCTGGGGGAAAGAGCTCGGCATCCCGTGGGGCGTTTCGGAGTCCGGTTACTATGCGTTTGATGTGCTAAAAAACTACCAGTATCAGGCCTTCGGTGTTCCAGGGCTCGGTCTACGCCGCGGGCTTGCCGACGATGTGGTCATCGCCCCCTATGCGACCTTCCTTGCGCTGATGGTCGAGCCGCAGAAAGCCTGTGACAACCTCTTCCGGCTTGAAAGCCTCGGCGCCAGGGGGGAATACGGCTTTTATGAAGCGCTGGACTATACCCCTTCGCGCCTTGCCAGCGGGCAACGCTGCGCGGTGGTTCATTCGTGGATGGCGCATCATCAGGGCATGACGTTTCAGGCGCTGTCGCACGTGCTGCTGAACGCGCCGATGGTCGAGCGATTTATGTCGAGCACCGCGTTCCGTTCGGCCAGCCTGCTGTTACAAGAACGCGTCCCGGACGCGGTGGAGCTCTACAGTCCTCGACGCCATTTTGAGTCCCATGAAGGGGGGCTGAAACCCGTGCACTATGAACCGCGGATATTTACCAGCGCCGACAGCGTGGTGCCGGAGGTTCAGCTGTTATCCAACAGCCATTATCACCTGATGTTGACCCATACCGGCGGCGGCTACAGCCGCTGGAATGACCTGGCGCTGACGCGCTGGCGCAGCGATGCCACCCGCGATAACTGGGGCGCGTTCTGCTATATCAGCGATCCGCAAACGGGGGAAACCTGGAGCAATACCTGGCAACCGACCGGCACGGATGCCAGCAAATACGAGGTCATTTTTACCGAAGCCGGCGCCGAATTTAAACGTACCGATGGCTCGATCAACGTCAAAACCGAAATCGTGGTCTCACCGGAAGACAATATTGAGCTGCGTCGGGTCACTCTGCTGCACCGCGGCCGCCAGCCGCGCGCCATTGAGCTGACGACTTACGCCGAAGTGGTTCTGGCGCCTGCCGCCGGCGATCTGGCGCATCCGGCATTCAGTAATTTATTTATTCAGAGCGAGCTGTCGCCCGCTCATGAGGCGATCCTTTGCCATCGTCGCTCTCGCGCGCCGGAAGAGCGTTCGCCCTGGCTCTTCCATATGATGGTGGTCCATGGCATCGCGCATAAACCCGCCTCATTTGAGACCGATCGCGCCAGTTTCATCGGGCGTGGCCGAACGCCTGGCAACCCGCAGAGCGCCCGCCAGAGCGGGCCGCTGAGCAATACCGTCGGGGCGGTGCTCGATCCAATCATGGCGATCCGCCAGTCTCTCGTTTTACCGCCCGGCATCCCGGTGGTGATTGATATTGTTTATGGCGTCAGCGAGTCCCGCTCCGCCAGCCTGGCGCTGGCGGAAAAATATCGCGACCGCTCGATTGCCGATCGCGTCTTTGAACTGGTGTGGTCGCACAGCCATATCCTGTTACGACAAATCAATGTCAATGAAGACAATGCCACTCTGTTTAACCGTCTGGCCGGCGCCATACTCTACCCGGGGCCAGAGCTGCGCGCCGATGAGCAGATCATCAGCCGCAACCGCCGGGGTCAGTCCGGCTTATGGGGATGGGCTATTTCTGGCGACCTGCCCATCGTGCTGTTGAATGTGACCAGCGACGACAGTCTCGACTCGGTGACCACGCTGATTCTGGCGCATCATTACTGGCGGCTGAAAGGCCTGGCCGTTGATTTAGTGATTCTCAACGACAGCCAGAACGGCTATCGACAGGTGCTGCAGAATCAGATTATGGATCTGATTCACGCCGGTTCCGAAGCCAGCCTGATGGACAAACCGGGCGGTATTTTTGTGCGTAATGGCGAGCACCTCTCGGCGGAAGACCGGATATTGCTGATGAGCGTGGCGCAAATTTATCTGGACGATCGGGCGGGCGGGCTACAAGAGCAGCTTAATCATCGCATTCAGCTGGCCGCCACCTCGCAACAGCAGCTGGTCCCCCAGCTTAAGAGCGAGAAAAACCAGCATATTCCCTGGACTCCCGATACCGGGCAGCTCTCCTGTTTTAACGGGCTGGGCGGCTTTTCTCAGGACGGGCGCGAATATCAGATTGTGCTCAGAGAAAACCAGCCCACTCCGGCGCCGTGGGCGAACATCCTCGCGAACAAGGATTTCGGCAGCGTCATTTCAGAAGCCGGCCAGTCCTATAGCTGGTATGAAAACGCCCACGAATATCGCCTGACGCCGTGGGAAAACGATCCCGTCAGCGACCGCAGCGGGGAGTCCTTCTACCTGCGCGATGAAGAAAGCGGCGTCGTCTGGTCGCCCACCACGCTGCCGGTTCGCGGCCAGGGGGATTATCTGACCCGCCACGGTTTCGGTTACAGCGTCTTTTCGCACCGTCAAGACGGGATTGACAGCGAACTGACCGTTCTGGTGGCCGAACACGCGCCGGTCAAACTGGCCCTCCTGACGCTCAGCAACAATTCTGGCCGCACGCGAAAACTCTCGGTGACCGGCTATGTCGAGTGGACGCTTGGTGAGTCGCGCACGCGTTCCGCCCTGCATATCATTACCCACGCCGCAGGCGTAACGGGAGGATGCGGGATTCTGGCCAACAACTTTTATAACAGCAGCGGTTGCGAACGTACCGCGTTCTTTGCCGTCAGCGGCGTACACTGTTCTGTGACCGGCGATCGCCGGGAGTTTCTTGGTCGTAATGGCTCTCCCGCTCAACCGCTGGCTTTAGAGCAGCACCGGCTCTCGGATAAAACCGGCGCCGGCGTCGATCCCTGCGGGGCGGTACAGTCGGCCACCACCCTGATCGATGGCGATCAGCGCACCTTTATTTTTGTCCTTGGCGTGGCGGAGGATCAACAGCAGGCCAATACGACGATCGCCCGCTATTTAAATGAGGAGGCGGTCCGCGAGGAGCTGAGCAACGTTCACCGCTACTGGCACGATAAGCTGGATAACGTGGTGGTCAATACCCCGGATATCACCGTGAATCTGCTGGTAAACGGCTGGCTGATGTACCAGACCCTCTCCTGCCGCATCATGGCGCGCAGCGGTTATTATCAGTCCGGCGGCGCGTTTGGTTTCCGCGATCAGCTCCAGGATACGATGGCGCTGAGCCACAACGCGCCGGAACGGCTGCGTGAGCAGATTTTGCTCTGCGCCTCGCGCCAGTTTATTGAAGGCGACGTCCAGCACTGGTGGCATCCACCTGCCGGCAACGGCGTGCGCACGCGCTGCTCGGACGACTATCTCTGGTTACCGCTGGCGGTGTGCCATTATGTCGAAACCACAGGCGATATCAGCATTCTCGAACATCGCGTTGCCTACCTCGAAGGGCAGCCGCTGCCGCCGGGTGAAGAGTCGCTCTATGAAACCCCGGCCGTCAGCGCCACCCAGGAAAGCTTATGGCAACATTGCGTAAAAGCCATTCGCCATGGCCTGCGGTTTGGCCAGCATGGGCTGCCGCTGATGGGGGCGGGCGACTGGAATGACGGCATGAATCTGGTGGGGCTTGAGGGCAAAGGCGAAAGCGTCTGGCTGGGATTTTTCCTGTATGACATTTTACAGCGCGTTGCCGACCTCGCTGAACACCACCAGGATCGCGATATAGCGACACTTTGCCGCACCGAGGCGACGCGTTTACAGCAAAGCCTCGAAGCGTCGGCCTGGGATGGGCAATGGTATCGCCGGGGATATTTTGATAACGGCGACCCGCTGGGCTCCGCCAGCGCGCAGGAGTGCCAGATCGACGCCATTGCCCAGAGTTGGTCGGTACTCTCCGCTGCCGCCTCTCCGACACGTCGCGCTCAGGCGATGCAGGCGCTGGATAAGCAACTGGTGGATAGCGAAACGGGGCTGATAAAACTGCTCACGCCGCCCTTCGACGGGCGCGGCCCGAACCCGGGCTACATCCAGGGCTACCTGCCCGGCGTGCGGGAAAACGGCGGGCAGTATACCCATGGCGCGATCTGGGCCATTATGGCTTTTGCGCGTATGGGAGATACCGAACGAGCCTGGCAGCTGTGGTCAACGATCAATCCGCTGAACCATAGCCTGGACGCCGAGGCCGTCGCGCGCTACAAAGTAGAGCCTTACGTGATGAGCGCCGATGTCTACAGCGTAGCCCCGCATGGCGGCCGTGGCGGCTGGAGCTGGTACACCGGCTCTGCAGGCTGGGCCTATCGTTTACTGACGGAAGAGCTGCTGGGGATAACACGCCACGGCACGACACTGCGAATCCACGCCCGGCTTCCCGACAAGTGGCCGGCGATTAGCCTGACCTATCAGCATGGCGACACTCAGTACCACATTACCGTCACCCGTGGAAATGAAGCGTATCGTCTTACGCTGGATGGCGTGGTGCTGCCGGATGACAACATCCCGCTGCTGTCGGACGGGCAAAGCCACACGGTCGATATTATTCAGAAGTAGACCGGGATCTCCCGCGTATTAACGATTAGCGTTAATACGCGGATAGGAGCTGCGGACGTTAAGGATGATATCGCGGACTGAGTTTAATCACATCTGGCCCGACGGTTATTTATAGCCGACAATCTCTGAATGTAAATCACCGCCCCTTTAATTTAAAAAAACCTCAACAACGGCGAAATATCTTATTTAATTATCCGGTTACCACATGAAATTAAGCAATATTGTTTATAACTTGATGTTTTCTTTATTAAATTGTATGATTATCGCAACAATATTCTTAATATGATGAAGGCTGTTAAATGTTCGACGTAAAAATCCGTGAAGTTAGTCACGAACTATCTGCCAAAGAACGGAATGTTGCCAATTACATCATTGAAAACAAACAGTCATTAAAAAGCATGAGTATTCAGATGCTTGCCAAGGTGAACGCGGTAAGTACCACCACCATTCTGCGCTTATGCCACAAGCTCGGTTATCAGGGGTTCAGCGATCTTAAAATTGATTTAATGACCTCATCCAGCACCACAAGCAATAATAAATTCCTTCAGGAAGATATTAGTCTCGATGATTCAGTTGAAGCGGTGAATGCTAAAATTCTGCAGATCGAGAAATCATCCATTGATGAAACGCATGCTATTACCAACGCCAACACGCTCCATGAAGCCAATGTTCTGATCCGCAAGAGCCATAAAATCGTTATTTATGGCGCAGGCAGTAGTGGTCTTGTCGGTAAAGAGCTGGAATATCAGCTGATTAAAATTAAAAAAGATGTAAGCTGCCATCTGGACTATAGCATCCAGTTTAGTATTGTTAATACCTTAAATGAAAATGATTTGCTGATTATTATCTCGCATTCTGGTGAGAACCAGGAGGGCGTCATGCTACTCACTCTGGCGCAGCAGCTCGGGGTGCCTTCCATTGCCATCACGAAAATGGGACAAAGCCGTATTTCCGCTTTGGCTGACCTCGTCTTGCATACGGTTTCAACGGAAAGCGTCTCACGCCTGATTCCGATCCGCTCCAAAATGTCGCAACTGGCGGTGATTAACATGCTGGTGACGAATCTGTTCGTCCAGCAATATGACGAGCGCTTACTCAAACAGATCCAGATGCGCGCCGAGCGTTTTTATCGTCAAAACCATAAACCCTGAAGCCCATTGCTACGGGGACCGCGCCCGTGTAAGGATCGCATCCCCCGCCACGCCAGCCTGGCGCACTCTGCCGCCGCGTCCTGTATTCGCCTTTATTCTAAAATCCCCGGTTAGCAAACGTCCCCTCTGTTGAGACCGCAAGCCGCCTCAGCGATAAAGAGCGATCGTTATCACATATCAGTCAAAATATCGTTTCATAGTGTTTCTTTCACCTGAAAGTAATAGTATTACTATCATTAAATCCAATGTTAGTAACAATGTCACAAAGGAAGGAAAACTATGCCCGCAGAACTTCCCGTCATCTTAATCAGCCACGGTCCCTTTGCTCAGGGAGCCCTCACCTGTGCAGAGATGCTCATGGGTAAACAAAGCAATGTTGCCGTTATTTCCATCCAGGAAGATAGCAATATAAACGATGTGCGTGCGCAGTTGGCTGCGACCTACCATACGCTGAATAAAGAACACGGTGTTCTCATTCTTGTCGATATGCTGGGTGGCTCGCCCTGTAATTTAGCCAGTGAACTGGTGTTAACCTATGATGATATTGTTTTATTCTGCGGGTTTAACATTCCCACGCTACTCGAAGTCTTTAACAACCGCGATCTGCCTTTATCTGCGGTTAGCAAACTGATTGAAGAGGTATTTCCGGAAAGTTGTTTTAACGTCGGGAATATTTTAAACGAACAGCCTGAGCAATCAACCGAACTTTAAGGGGGAATACCATGCCAGTAAATGTTGCAAGAATAGACGATCGCCTTATCCACGGTCAGGTAATGACGACATGGGTAAAAAATCATGATATTGAGCAGGTGCTAATCATTAACGATAAAGTGGCAAACGATAAAGTCCAGCAATCCGTACTGACCATGTCGGCGCCGCCGGAGTTGAAAGTCCTCATTTTTGGGGTACAAAAATTCATTGATGTGCTGAAGAAAACGGAAATAAAGAAACGCACCATGCTGTTATTCACCAACAGTGTTGATGTGAATATGCTGGTGGAAAATGGTTTAACTATTACCACCTTGAATGTCGGGGGCATGCGAATGCAGGAAGGCCGAAAAAGTCTGACCCGCGCGGTTGCCGTGACGCCGGAAGAAGAAGAAGCATTTAAGTCGCTGATCGCCAAAGATATTGCTGTAGAAATACAAATGGTGCCTAAAGACCCCGTCGTTGAGCTGCGTACCCTGCTTAAATAAGTGCATAAGACATTTAGTTTATAATAAATGAGGAATATTAAATGTTAATTGAAGCACTTTTAGTCGCAATCTGGGCGGGTATTTGCTCAATGGATGATGTGGGTCCACAAATGCTTCGCCGACCTCTGTTAACCGGGACGGTTGCCGGTATTATCATGGGTGATATGGTCCAGGGACTCGCCATCAGCGCCACGTTGGAACTGATGTGGATGGGGATCGGCAATGTTGGCGCCTATTCCGCCCCTGACATTATTGCCGGCTCCATCATCGGCGTAGCTTTGGGTATCGCATCCAAAGGGGGGATCGCCGCAGGGATTGCGCTTGCTGTCCCGGTCTCTATTTTATGTCAGCAGCTACTCATCATATGGCGTTCTTTCGCCAGCTTCCTGAACGTCTGGGCGGATAAATCTATCCATAACGGCGACTACAAGGGGCTGATTAAAGTACATTACTTTTCCACACCGCTGTGGTTTTTCATTCGTGCCGTACCCTGTTTTCTGGCGATCTACTTCGGCGGCGATCTGGTGAGTAAAATTTTGGCGGCAATACCCGAAAATATCTTAACCGGTATGGGCGTCGCCTCGAAAATGATCCCGGCCGTCGGCGTATGTATTCTGCTATTGATGTTATTAAAAGGCCGGATGTGGTTTTTCTTCTTGCTCGGATTCATTCTGACTACTTATTTAAAACTGCCGATTATCCCGATTACATTTATCGCCCTGGCGTTTGCCGTTTTGTATGATATGGCTTACACCAATGGAATTAACAATACTAAAAACACGCCTCCGGACGAAAAAAATCCCGTCGCCACATCTGAAGAGGAGTACGATCTATGAACACAGCAAAGACCGCTACAGAGGTGAGTGAAGAACCGGCTTCTCTCGAGAGAAAACTCAATAAAAAAGATCTGAATCGTATTTTTTGGAATCTTCAGACAATGTCATTTTCATATAACTATGAAAAGCTGCAAACTATCGGCTTTGCGCATTGTATGATTCCCGTTCTTGATAAATTGTATGAACAAGCCGATAAAGAGACACGAATCAGAGCGATGCAGCGCCATTTCGAGTTTTTTAACTCGCAAATAAACACCGGGGCGCTGATTTTAGGCGTAACAGCCGCACTGGAAGAAAAAACAACTGAAGAAGAAAAAGATGCCGTTGTTTCTGTTAAAGCCGGACTGATGGGACCGCTGGCAGGTTTAGGCGACAGCCTGCTAAAATTCACCTGGCTACCCATTTGCGGCAGCATCGGTGCGGCTTTTGCTCTGCAGGGCAACCTCATTGGCCCCATCCTGATGTTCCTTTTATTTAACATCGTCAATATTGGCACCAAATATTTCTTTATTCACTATGGCTATAATAAAGGTGTCGATTTAATCGAGCAGTCAAAAAATTCAAACATCATTCAGCGCATCACTAACATCGCCAATGTCGTTGGGGTTATGGTACTGGGTTCACTCATCGCCACGACGGTTAAAATATCGACGCCGTTGGTTATTGCGGTGGGCGAACAGTCCATCAAAGTTCAGGAGATGTTTGATAAAGTCACCCCTAACTTATTAACCCTGCTTTTTTCTTTGGGCGTGTTCTTCCTCGTCAAAAGGCTTCGTGGGAAATATACCGTGTCACTCATTATCGCCATGATGGTATTGGGCGTTATTTGTTCGACTTTCGGTATTTTAGCATAAGGATTAAAAATGAGTTTATGTCAGCTCCCGTCAGTATTAAGAAAAAATAACCATCATCTCACACTGTCTTTTACCGCAGCGACGGATAACGCGGTGCTTTACTGGACCACCGAGAATGATGTCAAAACAAAAGACCGCCATCTTATTACTCGGCATGCCGTTAGCCCCTATGAGCTTGAGGATCCTTTGCAGGCCGAACAACGGGTCTATTTTATTCTGGAGCACAGCGGCCAATCCGTCCTGTTCGCCGAGCGCACGTTGCCGGTTTCCGGGTTAAACAACTTCAGGGATTGTGGTGGCTACCCCGCAGCCGGTGGGAAAACCGTTAAATGGGGCATGTTATTCCGCTCCAACCATTTATACAACCTCGATCGCCAGGCTTTGGCCTACATCAAACGCCTGAACATTCGCTCGATTATCGATTACCGAAGCGAAAATGAAATCGCTAAAAGCCCGAACTGCCATATCGGTGAAGATCGAACATATCATTTGAATGCCACTGCACAAACGGCAGAACTGGCCGCACAGTTTTCTGCGGAACCCAGCAATGAGGATCGCGCATTAATTGAAAGCGTGATGCGCGACATCCCCGCCGAATTAATCAACGGCCGAGGTGAGCAGGTTTTAGAGCAATATCGTCACTTTGTGACCAGCGAAACGTCTAAGCAGGCATTTAAGGAAATGATTAATGTCCTGCTCGATCCGGACAACGCGCCAAATATCCAGCATTGCCGTGGCGGAAAAGACCGCACGGGTTATGGTGTTCTTCTGGTGCTCGCAATGCTCGGCGTTTCCGAAGCAGATATCATTGCCGATTACATGCTCACTCAGGCCAACCGCATGGAACGTAATCTTATAAAAATGGCAGCTTACCGCAAAATAACGGATGACGAGGCTGTCCTTGATTATCTTCACACGTTAATCGACACCCGTGAATCATTTATTATCGAAGTATTTAACACGATCAAAGCCCATTCCGGTAGCGTAGCTAACTATATCCACAACGAGCTGGGTTTTTCACAGCAGGATTTTTCACAGCTGCAACAGAATTATTTAGCCAATAGCTGATCTGTTATGCATCAATGCCCCTCGCGGTATTGAAGGAAAGAAATCGCAGCCTACTGCGCTGCCTGACCGTGGCTCTTATCCGGGAATCGACTGATTTTCCCGGATGATTATCCCACCAGGACGGATATAATATCGATATCCTGGCTTTATTATGAATGATTGCAAGAGCAAACAGCGCCATAAGTCTGCAGGGTCAGCACGGTATCGCTATTTCCCGCCGCGGCGGGAAACATAATCCCGCGGAGCTTCCCCGGTATAGATCTGACGCGGGCGGTAAATATTGAGCGGCGCTTCGTGCATCTCATTCCAGTGCGCCACCCATCCCAACGTGCGCCCTACCGCGGTAATCACCACAAACATCGAAGGGGGCAATCCTATCGCCTTCAGGATGACGGCAGTATAAAAATCGACGCTGGGCGAGAGTCCGTTCTCAACAAAATACGGGTCGTTCAACGCCACCTCTTCAAGAGTCATCGCCACCTGAAGTAGCCGATCGGACATCCCCAGCTCCGCCAGCACCCGATGGCAAGTTTCACGCATAATCGCGGCACGAGGATCGCGATATTTATAGCGTGAATGGCCAAAGCCCAGACGGCGAAAAGCCTGTGGGTCCCTTTTCGCCCGGCTCATGAAAGCCGGCACCTGGTCTGCGGTCTCTATTTCCCCCAGCATACGCATGCTGGCCTCGTTGGCACCGCCATGCATTGGCCCCCACAGCGAAGCCAGACCGGCGGCCACACAGGCGAACAGATTCGCCCCGGAAGATCCTGCCGCTCGCACCGTGGTCGTGGAGGCGCACTGCCCATGGTCAGCATGCAGCACCAGGATCTGGTTCATCGCCTGTTCAATGACCGGATTAACCTGGTATTTTTCCGCCGGGATCGCAAACAACATATGCAAAAAATTTCCGGCATACGAGAGGTCATTTTTGGGGTATACCGCCGGCTGCTCGATGGAAAATTTATAGCTCATTGCCGCAAGAGTGGGCATTTTGGAGAGCAAACGCGTGGCGGCCAGAGCGCGGTGCTCAGGGTTTTCAACATCCAACACATCGTGGTAGAACGCCGCCAGCGCGCCAACCATGGCGCACATCAGCGCCATCGGATGGGAGTCGCGACGAAAGCCGCTGCACATTTTCGACATCTGTTCATGCACCAGCGTATGGCGGGTAATTTTTTCGCGAAAGACCTGATAGCTCGCCTCATCGGGCGCCTCGCCGTACAGCATAATCCAGGCGACCTCCAGGAACTCGCACTCCCGGGCCAGTTGTTCAACCGGATAGCCGCGGTGCAGCAGAACGCTGTTGTCGGTATCAATATAGGAAATAGCCGACTGGCACCCCGCGGTGTTTTTGAAACCGGGATCGAAGCTATATATCCCGGACGGAGCCAGATCGCGGATATCAACGCTCACCTGCCCAAGCGTCCCGGACACCGTATTCAGGGGAATCGCCTGCTGTTCATCTAAAGAAAGTATTAACGGTTTCGTTCCCATCCTGTAAATTCCCCCTATGCGGCAAGCCTGTTAGTAACCTGAAGCGATTCTCCAGGCAGAATTGCCAACATAGCCAGTGTGATGCGGCTATTCTTTGATATAAACAGCCAAAAGCGCCATAAATACGGGTTTTACCTGTACTCACCCGGCGCTCTCTCCAGTAAGGACTATTGTGTTAGCTAATACGCTTATTTTTATCGTCGCCGCAATCCACATCTACATTCTGATCCTTGAGATGTTTTTATGGCAGCGCAAGGCGGGTCGGAAGGCATTTAACCTGAGCGCGGACTTTGCACGCGACACCCGGGTGCTGGCCGCCAATCAGGGCCTGTACAACGGTTTTTTAGCCGCCGGTTTGCTGTGGGGGCTGTGGGGTGCGGAGAACGGATTTGAGTTTAAACTGTTCTTTCTGAGCTGCGTACTGGTGGCCGGAGTTTACGGCGCCGCGACCGCCAGCAGAAAAATACTTTATGTGCAGGCGCTTCCGGCCCTGGCGGCGCTGATTGCCATGGGCGTCAGCTAATCTGGATGGTTCAGAAGACCGCGTAGCGAACGGGGGCCCGGGGAGGTCGGTGGGGGGTCATAGATAGCGTTCAAACTGCCACGCGGCAAAGGCCACCAGCACAAACAACGCGATCGTCACCAGCCCCAGCAGACGATGCCCGGTGTACAACAACGCCCCAGCCGCCACGGCGACAAGCGTTAAGGTCACCGGCCAGCAGGCCAGCGCGGTAAGGTAAGCAATTATCAGGTAATCCTTTATCATGCTATCAGTTCCTTGAGCGAGTCGTGGCATTCAGAAGATCTCTGCCCGGCTGACCGCGTCAGTCATCCCCGGCCAGAGATCGCCTCGTCATACCAACATGCTCCAGCCCGCTTAGCAAGAGGCCAGACCCGCGACGGCAGGCGAGTCTGGCTCATCCCGCATGGAGTCAGGATTTTACAAACGCCAGCAGGTCCGGGTTAATCTGCTCAGGGTGGGTAGCAAACATCCCATGCGACAGCCCCGGGTAAGTTTTCAGCGTGCCGTGTTTCAGCAGTTTAATCGCCTTACGCGCAGCGTCATCAATTGGCACCACCTGATCATCTTCGCCATGCATCACCAGCACCGGCACCTCGATGGCTTTCAGATCCTCGGTAAAGTCGGTTTCAGAGAAAGCGGCGATACAGTCATATTGCGCTTTCGCGCCACCTGCCATGCCCTGGCGCCACCAGTTATCGATCAGACCCTGGCTGACCTTCGCTCCCGGGCGGTTGAAGCCGTAGAACGGGCCCGACGGCACGTCGATAAAGAATTGCGCGCGGTTGCTGGCCAGCGCAGCACGAAAACCGTCGAATACCGATAACGGCAGCCCTTCCGGGTTCGCGGCCGTTTTTAACATAATTGGCGGCACCGCGCCCATCAATACCGCCTTCGCCACGCGCCCTTTTTCCGCCCTGGCGACATAGCGCGCCACCTCGCCGCCGCCGGTGGAGTGACCAATATGGATGGCATTTTTCAGATCCAGCGCGCTGACGAGCTCAGCGACGTCGGCCGCGTAGGTATTCATCTCGTTGCCGGTATCGGTCTGATCGGAACGTCCGTGGCCGCGGCGGTCATGGGCTATTACCCGATAGCCCTGAGATAAAAAGAATAACATCTGGTTGTCCCAGTCGTCGGCGCTTAACGGCCAGCCGTGGTGAAAGACGATGGGTTGCGCATTTTTGGGACCCCAGTCTTTGTAGAAAATACGGGTACCGTCTTTGGTGGTGATGATGCCGTTGCTCATGGAAATATCTCCTGTCGGTGATGAGAGTGATGTCATGCCCCGGGCGAAAGGCGAGAGTGCAAGCCCGATACCGGCTGACAGCGTGCCACTGAGGATCAGCAGGCGTCGCCGTGAAATCGCAAACTGTTCAGGTACTGAGTGTGGCATACGTACTCCTTATCGTTCAGATCATCGCTGTTGTTGTCCGATGGGGCTATTGTCAGGAAATACGGCGAGAGATAGAGTTGTCAAAAATGACACTATAAGAGTCAAAAGTGACAAATGAAAAAATCTGTTGAAAATACGGTTGTGGCCGAGATTGGTCTGCTGATCTATCCCGATTGCCAGCTGGCGGCGGTCTATGGATTGACGGATATGTTCAGGATCGCGGCGGACTGGGCGGTGAGCATTTCCGGCGAGGAACAGGTTCGCGCTATCCGGGTGTCGCACTGGCAGGTCATGCCAGACACCCATACCGTGGAATGCGTCTGGGACAGCCATCCGGAGACGCCGCATCGTCTGAGCCACGCCATCGCCCCGCCCAGCCTGGTCATGCCGGCCCGGATGAGGCCCATGACGGCGCCCGCCGCCTGGATGAGCGCCCTGTACCATGATGGCGTCACGCTGTGTTCGGTCTGCGCGGGGGCCTTCGTGCTGGCGGAAACCGGGCTGATCGATCATCGCCGCGCCACCACCCACTGGGCGTTTGCGCAGACGCTGTCGGAACGGTTCCCGGAAATAGAGGTAGCGGCGGAAAATATGGTTATCGACGATGGCGATATCATCACCGCTGGCGGCATTCTGGCCTGGACCGATCTCGGCCTGACGCTGATCGAGAAACTGTTGGGAACCGGGACAATGCTGGCCACGGCACGGTTTTTACTCATTGACCCGCCCCGCCGCAAACAGAATACCTACTCGGCGTTTATCCCTCATTTCGAGCACGGCGACCGCGAGATTCTGCGCGTCCAGCATCATCTGCATGCTCATTATTCCGCGCACCAAAGCATTGATGACATGGCGGAGCTGGCGAGAATGACTCCGCGCACCTTTCTGCGCCGATTTCAGAAAGCGACCGGCGTGCGGCCAACGGAATATTTGCAGCAGGTCCGCATCATGAAAGCGCGGGATGCTCTGGAGCTATCGGGGCGCTCAGCGGACCGGATTGCCTGGGAAGTGGGATACACCGACCCGTCAGCGTTCCGCAAGATTTTCCGTAAAATCACCGGTGTCACCCCCAGCCAGTACCGGGAACGTTTTGGGCTGGAATAAGGGGCTACCGGCGCCTGACGCCGCCTTCGGCATATTCCCGTGCGTTGGCGGTTTAGGGGGGGAGCATCGCACGGCGTTAATGCTATGACGCGGTTTACTCAGGCAGTCAGCCAGTCCCCCCCACTCTCGGCGGGCTAATAATGAGCCACTGTGCCAGCCCCACCAGCAGCGTCCCGACAATAAAGGCGCTATCCACCGTCTCCCCCAGACACAGATAGCCCCACATCACCGCAAATGGCGGGATCATAAAGGTCACCGAAAGCGAGCGCAGAGGACCAATATCGGCGATCAGACGAAAGTAAAGGAGATAACCCACAGCGGTGCAGACCACCCCGAGAATAATGATTGCCCCCCAGGGGGATAATTGTTGCCATTCCACTGCCGGGCCGTACCAGCATGTCCAGATGAAAAAAGGTAACAGGAACAGCGTCGCGCCGATCTGACTGCCAAAGGCAATCAGCCCTGACGCCATACCGCCTTGCTGGTGGATCGCTCTGCGGGTCAGAAACCCAGCCAGTCCGTAGCAGGCAGTGGCTACCAGGCACGCCGTGACTCCCGCCAGCATCGCCGGACCGCCAGAGCTGGATTCCGGATGAGCTATCACCGCCACGCCGACGGCGCCCAGCGCGGCACCGCTGCCTTTGCGCAAGTTAAGCGGTTCGGCGAAACAGAGCGCGCCGATAAGCACGCCCATTAACGGAGCAGTCGCATTAAGTGTTGCGGAGTAGCCGGCAGGTAGCCATTGTGCCGCGAAGCAGTACATTAAAAAAGGGATCCCGGAGTTGATGATCCCAAGCTTCAGCACGACGGCTAATTTACCATGAAAATGCCATGCAGCGCCGCGGACAAGCAAGATAAGCGCAAGGCCAATGCAGGCGAAAAGTACGCGCAAAAAGGCGCTATTGATTGCACCGAAAACCGGGGTGGTGATACGCATAAACAGAAAGCTGGCCCCCCATAGTGCAGCGAGCAACAGCAGACGGCAGTAATCGCTAAAACGAATAATAAACTCCAGATGGGCACAAGCGGATCGCTACTGTAAAACCGGCGTGCAACGGGCGACAAACGCGTTATTCTTAGACGATTAAGTTTTTCTAAACTCAGGAAGCGTCGGAATGAAATTGCCTCCGCTCAATGCATTGCGCTGCTTTGAGGCCGCTGCGCGTCTGCTCAGCTTGAAGTTGGCCGCTGATGAGCTTTGCGTCACCGCCAGCGCCGTCAGTCAGCAAATCGCCCGCCTGGAGGCGACGTTGAATATCAGCCTTTTCCTGCGGACGCCGCGCCAGCTAAGGCTGACGGAGGCTGGCGAAATCTACCTGCGGGCAATCCAACCCGCATTCCGTCAGATTGCCGCCGCGACGCAACGTCTACAACAGCAACCGGGCCTGGAAAAAGTGACGATCAGCTGTACCAGCGGTTTTGCGATTCAATGGCTGCTACCGCGACTAAAGGATTTTGAAAGGCGCCATCCGGAGATTGAAATACAGATTGGCACCACCAATCGGCGGGTGGATCTGCTCAGCGAAGGGATTGATTTTGCCGTTCGTCACGGCAGCGGGGTTTATCCCGGCCTGCTGTCATATCGTCTGCTGGATGATGAACTGACGCCGGTCTGCAGCCCACGGCTGATCGCACCGCAGCAGAAGCTCTCCTCCGCCCGCCAGCTATTGCAGTTGCCGCTGCTGCATGATGAGCATCGTCTGGACTGGATGCTGTGGTGTCAGATAGCCGGTATTGAGGATAAAAATGCGGCGCGCGGTCCGGTGTTTGTCGATTCGAATGGCGTGATTGAAGCGGCATTAGCCGGGATGGGAGTGGCGCTGTTACGGGCTTCGCTGATTGCGCCCGCACTTGCGCAGAAGCGCCTGATTATTCCGCTGGCGCTACCGGTCGCGTCATCGATAGCCTATCATCTGGTATATCACGAATCAGCGCTGTTATCGCCAGCCAATCGCTGTTTCCACGACTGGCTGCTCAGTATGCGTAAACCGTGAGTCGAACGCTCAGGTGCCGGGAAAGCAGAGGGCATTCGCAGCTTCAAGGGAGCGGGCACTCTGCGGCCTGAAGCATCAGGCCGCGTCTTCCGATGAGATCGGATCATGGCAGGTTTATTAACGACTAAACAAGCCTGCCGCTGTACAAGCGTGGTAGAACCGACATTCATCGCTTCACTGGCTTGTCGATAGGAGTAGCCCTTATCAACAATCAGCTGTGCACATTCCAGCCTGAACTCGGGGGTGAAAGTACGCTTAGTTTTCTTGTTCATTAAGTCACCTGTTTTGTGTTGAGGTGAGAATATCACCTTTAATCAGGTGGCCAAATTTACTGTGCCACTACAATCTGGCCTATATCCTTATTAAGCACCACGTACCGTTTATCCACTCAGCCTCAGAGCCGAGGTGAGAGATTTTAGACACGGGTTAACCAATACCAGTGCGACGAAACCAGCCGTCGCTTGCGGTTTTCGACCCTCGCCAGGCTGAACATTGGTGCGAACGTCGCAGCAATATCCGTCGGAGACATCGACTGCTCGCCAGGGGCATTGTCCATCACCCACATAAGATGGGTAGCCCTTTCGCGGAGTAGCCTCCCCAGTGTGGCCACGTAATGTGCCTGCCCGTCGCGATCCAGACAATGAAAGCAGCCGATATCCACCGACAGATCAAACGGCCCGGTCACGGACGTCATTGTCCGGACATCATCAACAAGGAATTGAGGTCGCACCTGGTCATTGGCCACTCGCTCTTTTGCCTTTTTTATGGCCAGCGCCGAAAAATCGACTCCGGTGACCTCTAATCCCAGACCAGCCATATAGCGCGAAATTCGGCCGACGCCGCAGCCGAGCTCCAGGGCACGGGCCGGAGTGATCCTGTCGATGAGCTCCTTTACCTCACTGGGAATGCGAAAGTCGCCCCATACAGTGAAAAGGGCTGCGTAGGCTTTATCGAACTCATGGCATGTCGTCGGGGCTTTCATCAAATTCTCCTGTTACATGGATCTTGGAACCAGCCAATTTTTTATATAGCATACTATAAATAAATCCGAATGGAAGATAGCATGCTATGAAAAATCATGACAATACCTGGAACCCTAGCGAACAGCCGACATTCTGGATCAATCATGCTTCGCGGTTGCTTATGCGGGATTTTGAAGCTCGTCTTCGCCCACTTGGCTTTGGAATGGCCTACCTTCCCGTGATCACCGCACTGGAGGAAAATGGACCGCTTCAGCAAAAGCAGCTCGTCGAACTCATCGACGTCGAGCAACCAACGATGGCCGCGCTGCTCTCCAGGATGGAGCGAGACGGCGTGGTTGTCAGAACGCCTCACCCGCACGATCGGCGATCCAGTCGTTTTGAATTATCGGTTACAACCAGACAGCGCGTGCCGGAAGCAAAACAGGTACTTACAGAGATCGCCGAAGCGGCGGTTCGGGGATTTAGTCCTGATGAGCGCTCGGCCTTGCTTTCCGCCCTGCGCCGTGTTGCCGTTAACCTGGGAGAGATGCGGGTTAAGCATCCCTCAGCGCCTGCGGCGGAGTCAGACTCGAATTCCTGAGCACCGTCATTCTGGTGACCAGCCTCGTCCGGTGGTATCCGCATATTCCTATGCGGATACCATCAATTTCGATGCGAACCACCGCGGGAACCCTTTTCTGCTTTACCCGTTGGGCGATCCTCATGCTTTATGTAACGTCCAAACTGACGCGCTACGATGAGCAGCAGCCAATCTCGGTAAGGTCGCCTTTACGGTGTTTAGCCAGAGCATCAGCCTGCTTATCAAAGGCAATGACACCCAGCCAGAAAGTAGCCTCTCCGTTATCTGTCCTGCAGGAAATGGGAGGATGGGAGAGTATCGAGATGGTACGCCGTTATCTCCATTTGTGAATGCAATATCGCCGACACCCAGGCAAATCAGCATTTCAACGATCATGCGGGTCGGGTCATCCGGGTCAAACCGCGTTACCGGTTGCACAACGTAATCAGGGTAAAAGCGATAGCGACCGAATAACTCACGAATAGGATCGCCAAGACGGGCGTTATTTGCCTTCGCTGGGTTTAGGTCAAGTCCGATGCCGTTGGAAGAGGTGTAACCACCGGTATCCATATTATTCATCATGTAGATTGAATAGGCAGCTGAAGCAACTGCAATCACAAGACTGGCAATAGCAAACCCAACAGCATATGGGACGGGGTAAATCTTCACATCGCTGTCAGGTCTGATCTGGCACAAGGCCCACTCAGATGGAGGAATAGACCGGTCATCAATCTCTACAGCAATGGGCTGTGGGTCATCAACGCAGTAGTTTCTGACATTACCAGTAAACCACTGATGCAATGTCAGCGAGCCGTGTTCGTGGGTTTCCAGCGGCTCTCCCGGCAACCGGGAAGGATATATACGTATCGTCATCGCCAAAATTCCACTTTGATAAACCGACGTTTAAAGCGCCACACGGGCATAAACGACACGTTTGAACCGGGATTGCATTCAGCAACATGCAACTGGTTGTCCATCATCACCACAACGCCTACATGAGTCACGGTAGAGCCGGAATAACAAGCCACCCCGGCCCCCTCACAGGGCTCGCAGCGTTCGAGGCGCAGCATCAGTTTTCTTGCCTCGCGGTCGAGCCCCCCACCGTCTTTTGTGACGCCGGCGAAGTCTGGCCATTCAGATAACCCGAGATCGCGCCGGATTTCATTCACGATGCCGAAACAGTCAAGTTCAGGGTAAGCGCGGCCCCCTTTCAGCCAGGTGACTGAACGGTATTTATCAGGATTGAACATTGAGGAACCTCAATTCATGTAGCGTAAACCGGGGAATTCATTCAGCGTGTAGCGAAAGCGAGGCCAGGCTGTATCAAGTACATTCATGTAACCGGCAGTGATTTGTGCTTGTAGTGCCGTCCAGGAGCCCGACTTGATCGCCAAGGTGTAAGGAACGGACGCCGGAGCGCTCAGGTCAGTTGAAATGTACTGGCGATAAGTCAGCGTTCCGGTATCGAGATTACCCAGGGCATTCCGAATAGCTGTGCTCACCTCGCCATCAATATTGCTGATAGAAAACTGCAAATCTTGAGTGCCGTCGCTATTTCTGGCAGGTAGCGCGATATCAATGCCCGCGGCGGAAAAGGTATGCAAATCACCATTTTCGACCGTTACCGTTATATCCTCATAACCCTTACAGAAATAATGCACCGTCGAACCGATATTGATTTGCAGCGTTTCAATTATCACCTCCGATCCGCTGCTGGCATAAAGCCGATTAAGAATCGTCATGTTTAGGCCACTCCTTATTTAGAGCGATATCGAGCAATGAACTCCCGACAATCCACTCTGGGTAATTACCCCACGGCGCAGGGATAAGCGGACGCTCCCACAGCTCCAGCGTCGCCGAATACCGCCAGTAAATCGGGGCCACCAGCACCGGCCCCTGATAGATATCCGTAAAACGACATTTGTAGAACTTAACGCCAGCGGGAGTTTGCAGCTTCATCATGAACCAGGCGGCGCCGTCCGAAAGTGAGTCACGGTACCATGCTTCAAAAGCCAGCCCCTGAGCATCAGTTTCCATGAACCAGGCAATGGTTGCCTGGGTTGGCGTTGATGTGTAAGCCCGTCGTTGGCGAGCACGGCCGGTGCTCATATCAGTACGTTTCAGGGGGCTAACGGGCTGAAATCCATAGCCCTCCTGTAGTGGCATGGGGAGATATCGCCGACGCTGGCAAGATCAAAAGAATCGGTCCCTACCTGATAGCTTGCGTCCATTTTATCAATATGACGGCGAACCAGGGCATTACGTGAACGATATTGAGGATTCTCGCTACTGGCCACCAGCAGACGGAGTTTAAACAACGACTCTTCCTCAGGGGTGTATTTCTTTTTGTTGCTGCCTTCCGGTTTTTTGTATGGGAAAAACCAGCGCTCGCCGTTGAGGTCAATTTTCTGGTTGATGATCAGCATAAAAACTCCATGAAAAAGCCCGAACCGCGATACTCAGCGGAACGGGTCAGGAAAATTAAGGGGCCGTGACGGTAATTACTGAGGTTGCGGTAAAGCTCCGTGCTTTTCCTGTGATGGTCGCCGTTCCTTCGGCATTGCGCGTCACTTGTGCCGTTTTTTGCCCGGTCGATGCCACAGAAGCAACTGACGGATCAGAGGAGGACCATTCAACGACGTCCGTAGCGTTCGCAGGAGTCAATGCGGCAGTTAACGTTACAGTCGAACCAACCGCCCCCGATGAAGTAGCAGGTGTAACGCTGATGGCCGTCGCAGGTATGCTCGGAATGCGGGTGATCGTCGGCGGTGTATTGGCAGCCGTGATATCGAGCTGAACCTGAACGATATCGGTGTTGCCGGCATCCGGCCAGTCGCCGGATATCTGAACCTCAGGAAAATCGAAGGTATACTTTCCTTCAGCATTTTCCAGGGTGAAGCTGAATGGCACCGTTTCACCCGTGAAGGTTTTTTTGTAAACCTCCCAGGCTGCTTTTGACCATGACAGCGTGATTTGACCTGACGGGGTAAAGGTTGTCGGAATGTTTGCGCCGGCGAACGCCGAACCAGTACCGATGCAGCGCTGAGTCTGCATGTTGTTGTCGAACTGGATATTGAACGAATCCACACAGAATCCGGTGCCACCATCAACGCCATTTAGGCGTATATTCGTGACCTCTTTGAAGGAGTATCGCAGCGCGCCAGCAGTATCCACCGGTGTCGTGAAATAGCTGGTGTCATCACCTTTCGTTTCCCAGTCCAGCCCCGCAAAAGTGATGGTCGAAGTGATATCCCCGTCGGCCGGAATTTCCATCTGGAAAGTACCGACCTGACAGCCGCGGGCAATCTGAGCGATCCCCACGTCGCCGGCATAAGTGGCCACCGAAAAAGTGATCCGCCCGTTGCCCATAGTCAGCACGTTGTTTACCCATTCAGCACCGAAGCAGCTGGCGAGAAACTCATCATGCTGATTCCAGCGGAACCTCGTGCCGACATCACCGCCAACATCAACGGTACCACGGGACACGCCCTGCCCCATGCGGTCACCACCGATTTCGTCGTTATCGTTGGTGTTCTGCGTTGGCGCCAGGCCAAACGAGGTACGGCGTAGCAGGCTCCATGAGCCCACATCAGGCGTGATGCCGGGGGTTGTCTCGCGAATTACCGCGGATACTACTTTTGCACCTGAGCTCACAGGAGCCTCCTGTTTTTTGTGCGCTACAGAGCGCGATAAGGGATTTGAAGATTGAGCTGTGACCAGCCATCGGTTTCACCGGCCGGCACAGCAGAAACAGCGAAATAACTCAGCTTTCCATCGTCCCTGAACTCGAATAGCTCCGTTAGCTGATCGGCCGTCCGGGAGATAAGCAACGTCCCGGAGCCGACCGGAACAAACAGCTGAATGATGAGTAAACCTGTCCTGTGCACGACCGGCCCATCCCCGATTTCGGTTGCGCCAGCCTGTCCTGCAATGTTGGTTAGGCGGGCCCAGATATCGCGGCCGCTGGGGTCAAATACAGGACCATTGGGATAATCCACCGCATCGGAGGCAATAGCGGTCTGCGCCGCCATTCGGGAAATGACAGCGTTTCTTATTTCTGTAAGGGTCATTTGTTGGCCTGAATCACACCATTAAACGAGACGGCATAAACGCCTGTTGGCGCCTGTGTTGAATGTCCATTCTCCAGCGGTACGGAGTACGGGAGGTTTGACTGGATATAAATCACCGAGTAGGCCGGCGCCTGGTCGATAATGTTTTTACCGTTGAGAAACGTCATCGTGCCTCGCGGGTCAGGTTCGGCCGGTACTGAATAATCCGGCGCGCCGATACTCACGAAATGTGACGCCCTGAAGGTACCAGCGCGGTAGCCGGCGGGACGTTTAATGTCCATCCCGTCATTAACCTGCACTTTTTTCCTGAGCCGCCCGGTTTTCGTCAGGTTCGCAGGGTCGGCATAGAGGGACTCGTTCCACTCTCCCACCGCTTTGTTGTACTGAACAGCAGTGGCATTGATGGCCCACAGCTCGGGGTTCCCAACCGGCGACCGCTGAACGATTTCATTCAACAGCTGAATGGCGATCGTTCGTTGGCGAAGTTTGACATCTTCGCCCACCAGCCCGGCAAAAACCGCCGGGTCGATACTCCATCCCTTAGCCACATCACGCCCTCCGTAACTGGATGGAATATGCAGCACCGGCAGAATCAGCCGCTGCTGTTATGACCTCGTAGCGCTGAGCTTCTTTGGTAATCGGATCCGGCGCTGTGATGAAATGCCCGACCGCCGGCTTATCGGTGACCTCGTTAATCAGGGCGGTTAATTTCAGGTCACCATGCAGGATGTTAACGCCATCTATACGACGGAGTTTGTAGCGCGCCAGAACACCGCGCCCTGAATAGGTCACCACCGTTTCGCTGCCGGTTTCCGTCACCGGATCCCATGCGCCACGAACGGTATAACTGCCGGTGAACGAATTAACGGCATCCTGTAAATCGGTATCAAATGCCGCGCCGACTTCAGCCTGCAGCTCATCACGAATGCCCATTGTATTCACCACCGCCCTGACGAAAATTAACGGTCACAATACCGCGGAGGTGTCGGGTATAGATTTCTCCATTTCGTTTAGCTCGGAGTGGATGAGGTGCAAACTCAACAACGCCCTTTGCCGAGTTTGCGTAAACGACATGATTGATCGGGTTTCCATTCACAAACACATCGCGAGGGCCAAGCCCGTCACCGGCATAATGCACATCTGGATTTTGCATACCCCCCCCCTTACCGCCGCTCAATATGAGTATGGATAAAGTCGGTTTTAAGCGACTCCATAGCACCCACCATCACATAGGGGCGACCACCGTTATGCCAGCAATCAATCGCATTACCAGCATTATCAAGCAATATCACTGCGACACTATGGCAGCCGCCGTTTTCAGCATGCGCCAAAGCTTGTTTCAGTAAGCGAATAACCTCGTCGTTATCCACGTTGTGATGACTGAGCTTTTGAAATGGAACCACCTTCAAATCGGACATATCACCCCCTCACCAGCCGCACCTGAGACTGATTAACGCCATACGGCTTTAGCATGGCCAGCGCCAACTGCAGATCAGGATCAAGCAACGCCGTACTGTTGGTGGCAAGCTCGGCAAACGTCTTTGACACAGAGACATCGTCGGCATCCACCGTTTTACTCAGCAATACCCCAGAATCGGTTTTCTGCTGATAAAGACCGCCATTTGAGGCCGCCAGCGCTGCATAGGCTCCGGCCTGTTTTACATCATCAGGAATGATGGTTTCCTGAGTTGCCTTATTGCATGGCAGTTTCAGGCTGAGGCCATTCATCCAGGTGTTAGCCATCAGGACAGATTTGGCTTTTTTGCTTTCATCGGTCCAGGATGCCCCAAGAATCGAATCAACATCTTCAACGGTGATGAAGGTGACCATGCATCACTCCATTTCTTTCCAGCCGTGCGCCTTCCAGTTCTCCACTTCATCAGGGTGAACGTCGGCGGTATTGGGCGCACCGGGGAATGCCGGGAAATCGGTTACCATCGCCACCAGCTGCGATGCGGTCGATGCGGTCGATGCGGGAATATTGTTATCTTCCTGCGTGGCCGCAAGTTGCTCAGCAGCCCGTTGAGCGCGTTGTTCTTTGGTTAATCCGGCCATTAGCCCTCCATTAAAAAAAGGGGCCGAAGCCCCTTGTTCACTACCCCAGAATTAAACAGCTATGTTCCGTTTTCACTGCCGCAACGCCCCAGGACAAACCGACTTCGTAACGCACCTGGCGGTACTGACGGTAAAGTGCAACCTGGTAAGTGATGCCGGATACCGGGTCGGTAACATTCATCACGTCATCAGCAGTATCCCCGCCCTGCGGCATCGCCGGGGTTCGGGACGCCAGCAGGAATGCGTTGCGATCAAACGCCATGTTTGCGGTGTAGGAGCCACCAGCAGTAATAGCGGTATTATCGGCCAGCGTCTGACGTAATCCCGGAGCGGCCAGGGTGATAGTTGTGGCAGTCGCAGCAGCAACAAGGTATTTATTGCTGTCCCCGTCGAACGTCACAATGTCACCTGCTGCGAAAGCGCCTGTACCGGTATCAATCGCAATCAGGATATCGCCTTCAGCTTTAGCTCCATTCACCAGGTAGCCGGTAGCCGGAGATGCAGCGCGTTTCTTAACATGCGCGGATTCGTGGATGTTAAAACCTTCCAGGCGCCCCACGATACCCTCGATAATCTGATCTGCTGTTGCCATGATTACGCCTTGTTATTGCCGCCACCGATGCCAAATCGGCTGCCAAGATATTTCATTGCAAACGCCCTGATAGCGTCCACGCCTATAAACCCCACCCCGCCGCCAATGGCGATTGAGAGGGATTTTGGAAAGTCGAAGTATTCAAGCGCCGATGCGAATGTCAGCGTCAGCGCTCCACACAGAAGCCCTTCAAGAAGCATTTTTTTCCAGCCGCCGCCGCTATAAGCGATTCGAAGACCCGCCATGACAATCGAGAGCAGCACAGCGCCCAGCGGCGTATCTCCGCGCCACCAGCTCTGCAGCAACTCCAGCAAATCAGGCCAGTTACTCGGGTTATTGGGCATTTTCATAGTCTCTCACCTCCGTTGATGACGGATGGCGCTGTGTATATTAGGAGAAAGGCCGCCAGATGGATTTACGACAAGCGCAGAGTGAGTGACGTTCTGGTGGCACAAATGAAAAAGGCCACGCAATAGCGCAGCCCTTAACTGTTTTTTTGGTTAGATTAAGTGCCTTATGCAGGCAAAAAAAGCCCGCTCAGAGGAACGGGCAGAAAGTAGACATTCAAGGTAGTAACAAACGAAGGCGCACCTAATAGTCCGAGCTACCGATTTACCAAGAGAGCGCTCGCTTTTTCCGTTACTGCTTTTAAACATAGCTGGAGAAGACGAAACGGCAACCCCACTACCAAATAACTTAGTAGCATTGCATGGTGCCTCCCGGTGGGCCTTCGGACAGTATCTATGATCCGCGTCTATGCACGATAACGATCCTACTGTATAAGCCCCTCCGTTAGGGGGATTCACCAACGTAATATAGTATTATCAAAGGGTTGTACCAGTCAAAGTACAATTACCCTTACAGGATTTTGGAATAAAAAAAAGCCCGCGAGCGGGCAGAATAGAAAACATTATTGATTATAGGAATGTGTGTGAAGCCGTTGACATCGGAAGGCCGTTGGCTTGTCATGCCGTGGCCTGCGGACTTTTAACCCCATCTCAGGTTGACAACTTCCGCCCCAGTCTGGAGGTTAACCGGGTAACTTCACGCGAACTTTTTTACCGGAAATTAACACCCCAGAAAACCCACCAAAAATGGTAGTCACCAAAGACGGTACCGCAACCATGCAAAAAAAGAACAGGCCCACCGAAGTGAGCCTGTCGCTACTATCGTCATTTTATAGTGTCGTGGCGCCGGGTGCCTCCCGGTGGTTCATCGCTCAGCACCGATAAACCGCGATAACTGATATGACTTCCAGATGGGACTTGCTGAGACGCCCCTCCGCACAGGGGGATTCACCACGCAAAAAATTTAACATTTGATTATTGTTTTTTCAACACACTCTTCCCGGGTGTGGCCTGCTGATTTGTGATCAAGCACAGGTCTTCAGTTATTGCTCATGGCGGCATGTTCATATGATAGCTATTGTTGAATTAAAAAACAGCAGTAGCCTCCGGGGAGTTTACTAATGCATAGAATAAAATTTAAATGCCCTGGCTGCGGTCAAGGGCTCACTTTACGCCGTGGAGGCGCAGTTAAGAATATAAATGATATCGAAGCAAGCTCTTGCAGCAACTGCGGAAGAATAATTCTCATAAATGACATCCTCAAGCAGGTTCGAAATCAACCAGGGAATCTTGTTCAGGGCCTTGTGAGAAAGCGTTTCAGGTAAGGGGTTATCACTTTAAACCTGCAGAGATCACTAACTGCATGCATATCCGGTTACCCCTTTAATGCTTTAATCTCAAAACTTCATCGCCGCGACCACAAAAGCAGAAACCCCGCCTGGTGGCAGGGCTTGAATAATTTAAATATCTCTAATGAGATTGAGTGCCTCGCGTAGATTTGCGGGCATCGGTGACGGCTTCTCAACTCTGGACATTAGAAGTCTATTAAAGCGATCGGGCCCAATAACTATGCCAGTGCCGTTCGGGTAGCATGAATATCTTGTCCCATCCGAATCTTGATGTTTTGTGATCCTTATTGCGAAACGATAGGTTTTGCCGTTAGGGAGGTAATGCTGAAGAATGAAAACAGTGTCTAGCACGGGCTCGTATATATTCATGATGGTCTCCAATGAGGCCAGCACGTCTTGCGCCAGACTGAAATTTATTCCACAGGGAGGAAAGTTGTATTGATACTTTCATTTGGATGTACGTATCCATGATTAGAAGCATACAGGACACTTTTATGCAAAGTCAACTCTAGCGTGCAAAAAATTGTGCCATATGCTTCGAACATATTAATAACTGGTCGCCTTCTCAAATTCTACCGCGGCTTGCCTCTCACCTTTGTGGAGCATATCCACCAGTTTCTCATAGAACGGTTTCCAGTTGCGCGACCACGAGGACTGGTGCAGGTCCGGAATATGCATCTGGATGGCGCGATGGGCGTTCGCTGATTTAACGCTGGTGAAACCATTCCCCGAACAACGCTCGCAAGCCTTGTAAACCGGCGCCCCGTGCTCTTTTGTCGCTTTACGGTCCAGCACCTGGCCGGAACCGCCGCAGCGGCAGCGGGCGTTAATAATCCCCTTCCCGTCGCAGGCTTCACATTTAGCGCTGGTGATGGCTGTTACCTCAGTCCATTTCTCCCAGTCAGACGGACGAACGGCACGGGACTTTTTCGCCCAATAAGGCGCCTTACCCCACGGGTATGTGACCTTGCGCTCCGTGGTAGTGGCCTGCATCTTCCCGGTACTATTGCATACCCTGCAGGCTCCCGTTGTTGCTGCTGAGCGGGAATACTCCGCAAAGGCAAATTGCGCCAGAATCAGGCAGCAGCGCCCCAGCGCTTTACCCGCGGCCTTGCGCACGTTTTTTGGTGCTGTATCAAGTGCATGCCGCGCCAGCGCCTGAACCGCCAGCTGCTCATCCGTCTTACTGATGCCAGCCTTACCGAAGAACGCCGCCAGCCCGAACCGTGCCCGGCTGCTGGTCACCCCGATCCCGGTCATAACTCAGGCAGTCAATTTCACCTTCGCACAGCACCACCGCGCGAGCTTTAGCGTCCATCGCCTGCCAGCCGAACAAACTCGGCTCACAGTCTGCCTCGGCCATAATGAGTTTTTTCCCACCCGGGCGTTCAGTTCCGATGCGCTTCACCTGCAGCAACTCACCGTTGCGCAGGTATGGATAGGCTACCGCCGGCACCTCGCGATTTTCATCGTGATACCACACCACGGCGTCGGTGATTCGGAACTGATCGGCCGTCTCGCGAGTAATGCCACGCGATGCAAGGTACTCGTAGCAATGGTTCGCCTTTTTAACGCCCTTTTTCGTTGGTCGTGAGAAGGTTTTTTTCTTCGATTCGAAGTGGTGATCGTCATCCTTCAGACCCAGGAATTCTTTTGCCTCACGCATGGCATCGTGTAGCTGGCAATTCCTCACCAGCACCCACAAATCCAGCAGATCTCCACCGTCGCCGCTGGCAAAGTCTGACCAGGCTTTTTTCCCGCCCAGATTGATTTTCAGGCTCTTCCCTGTGTCGCCGTTAGTGTTTCCCGCACACCACTCCTTGCCCTCAAGGTGTCCGCGCGGTAGCAGGTATTTCGCTACCCGTTCGGCGTTGTCCCACAGTTTTTCGGATAGTTCAGCCGGGCCCATTAGATACTCCGTAAATCAAATTTGTTAAAACACCACGTCACGAATCCTTCGCGCAGAAAGCCGCGGTTATAACCAGCAACCAGCATGCGTTTCAGGATGGTTTTCATGGGCGGTTAGCTCCGCGTTTGAGGCGGTCAATGGCTGCCTGGTTGATAAATACCTCGGCTGAACCGTCATTGGATTGGGTGTACCAGGAGCTTCCTGTTTTTTCCCTGCTGGCTGTGGTGCCGACAGGTGCGGGCGGCTGGTTCGGTACGCGGTCCGGAAACAATCCCTGCCAGCCGCCAGCAATCGACCTGCGGATCACCTCGTCGGCGTTCTGATGCCCGGCAAGCTGTTTGGCCTGGTATGCGCAGGTTGTTTCGGTCAGGGGTTTCCTGGTTTCCCGACGGAACTTAGCCCAGTCCTGCCAGACTTCATCACTGACGTTTTCAGGTTTCAGTCTTGCAGGATCGAACGAAGTTTTTTTCTGGCGCTTAGGCGGAGGTGCGCCAGCATCTTCGCCTGTGTTTTTAATCTCTGCAGTAATCTCTGTAGTATTCTCTGGTAATGGTTTGGTCATATTGCCCAACTGCATTGGGTCATCATGAGCTGGTGCATCAGAGCAACCTGCATCATTGCATTTGGTCATATTGCGCTGTTCCATTTGGTCAAATTGACCAAATGCATCGTTCACTGGTTTGTCGTGCTGTTCGAGCGCTTCCAGTGCGGCGTAATTAATGCTGTACCACTTGCTGCGATCTCTCGGGTCGCGGTTGTAATTACCACATGACACCATTTCCTGCCGCTCAAGGCTCACCAGGGCACGTTTAATTGTCGCCTCACTCCAGAAGGGGAACTGTTTTTGCCAGCTTGCTACGCTGTTGTATACCCAGCGGCGCCCATCATAGAAATGCTGCGAAGAACTCATCCAGTAATGTATTTGCTGGAGTACTACCGCCTCATTCAAACCAATAGCGCAGGCCAGCGTAGGTAGCACCTGGAGAGGGTTTTCGTTAATCAGGAGGCGACTCATCTCAAACCTCGCGACGGACTAGTGACTGGCTAATCCTGTAAATATTTTTTCCTGCGCTCACCTTGCCACCTTTAGTTTTTGTTCTCCGTCCTCGAGTTACGGTGACAATTTCCAAACTCTCAAGTGATGTGGTGGCAGCAATGATTGTTTGGCGGCACAAGCCAAGAGCTGCAGACAATTCCAAAAGAGATATCTCAACGAACCCCGCATCATCAGCAGCAGATCGCAGGTAAGACAAAAGCTGCTTTGAGCTCTTACCGAGCCTTTTTTCTTCGGCTATACATTTGCAGTTCATTCATCGCACCTCGTAAAATACTGTTGAAACTTCCAGACTGGCTGCATGCATTCATACGGATACCCTTGCCTGGTGAAGTAGATCTGCTGCCTTTCCCGGTTCCAGCAGGTGACGTGCACGGTTACACCTCGCGGATCGCGATAAAACAGATCGAGAGCCTTAATGCTGTCCGTTTCTGGGAACATACGGGCCACCCGCTATTGATTTGTAATCGGAGACTCTGGTATGGTTTTTCATGAATTTACCCCGCTAGGTAGATTTGAGTGGTTATACGTAGCAAAGTCAGAACAGGCCGGGATGAACTCCACCAGCTCTTCCCGGCTTTTTCTTTGCTGATTTCCGCTCCATCGTGGTTGTCTGCCCGAGAGCCCACTGACGCGCGCGAAAGAGACAATCATCGAAGATCGCCCCCTTCCTGCTTGCCTGTGAGCTTCTGCGGTAATAGTCCACGCCGTGCTCAGCCCCCCCCCTGCGACACTTTCAGAGAAGCCCTCGGCTTCCAGCGCCGACGTTATGTGCTTGCGAATGAAGCGTTCGGGTGACATGTCACGCCCTCGCTAGCTCGGTATCGTGGGTGAATTCACCGTTCCAGCTTTTCTTCATCGGAAGGTGACCTTTGAGATAGCGCCGGTAAATCCATACCGCGCCCTTTTGCAGCAAGATCGGCTTGTAGGTGTCGCGCAGCTCGCCATCGTCTTGTTCGACCTGCCCCGGACGCTCGCTGAGGTACAGATCGCGGGCATAGTGACGGACCCGCCAGCGCGGGTATTTAGCCTTTGGCTGATCGTCGTAGAGCCAGTTGTTACCCTCCAGAAAAGCATTAACCTGCTGGACGTTGACGCCGTTCAGCTGCTTACAGAACTGGCAAGGTGACATTCCCGGCTGAAAGAGGTTTTCGAGGTGCTCGATATACTGCGCCTGGCGGTGTACGTAGGTAATAGCCTTGTTTTTGGCTTCGTACTCGTCAGCCCATGCGCGCGCGGATGCCGCCGGGTCATTAAAATCCGGCAAACTACTGTTGACTGGCACCAGCTTTCCAGTACGGAAATCGAGAAAGGTCTGGTTCACCTGCAAGCGAAACGAAGGTGAGATCCACCCTGCATATTCGATGGCCAGCAGTTCGTGGGCGAAAGTACCAGGAGTTATACCGCCCTTGGTGATTTTGATTACATCTTCACCAAAGGCAGAATCCTGCCTTAGCTCATCAATCAGTTCTTGGGCCTGTTTTGTGGCGAGCCAGGCTTTAGGTCTTTTTGCGTCACGGCCTCCACTCGCCTTATGCAACGCATTCAGGTTAAAGTGCCCCGCCGCATCAGTTGTGATTTCTACGCCAGCGATTACGGGTAAGCGCTCCGGATTAACCGGCTGGAGTCTTTTAGTCATGGCGAGCCTCAACTTGCTTAGTGAGCTTGTTCTTGCGAGGGCGCTCGCGGTACAGACTCAGATCGCACTTGAGCGCACCGTTGGTGAGCTTTTCCAGCTCGAGAGCGGCGCCTTTCGGGATAAGTGCCGGCCATTGAGATACGGCACCATGTGTAAGCCCCATAAGGGCTGCGATATGTGAAATTGCCCCGCGCCCTCCATAAAAGGCTATAACATCAGTTTTAAGCATATCCACCCCAAATAGATAGTTTTCTATATCAAAACAATAATAGTTTTCTATCACAAAATCAATGTAAGATAACTATCATTTCCACATAGAGAGGGTTTGGTGATGGGTACGATTGGAAGCAGAATTCGTGAAAGAAGAAACGAACTAGGATTAACTCAGAAGGATGTTGGTGCAGCTGTAGGTCGCTCTACAGGAGCGGTAACACAATGGGAGGCTGACATGACAAAGCCTAACGGACAAAATCTTATGAGGTTAGCCAAGTTTCTGAACTGTAATCCCGAATGGCTCCTCTCTGGCAAGGGGGACCCATCTCATCTTATTGATGTAGACCCCAACGGTATAAACTTTGAAGAGTCAAGAAAGGGGCAAATGATCGTCCTTTATGATTTCAATGATATAACCGATGGCTGGGTATACCCTCCCGCAAAAGAATACATGATAACAACAGTTCCAGTTGGTAACGGGACGGCTTATGGGCTCAGGATTTTGGACGACGAAGAGATTTGTTTACCTAATTTAAGGGTTCCCCGAGGCTCCATGATTGTAGTCGACAGCGATCATCCAGGCATCGACAACATCATAGGGAAGCTAGTACTAACTCATCACAAGGGTGCCCCAAGGTGTAGCATTAAAAAACTAATGTTTGATGGTGTTAGCTATACCCTAAGCCCCACAAACCCCTCATTCCAGACGCTAACACTTGATGAAAATACAGAAATACTTGGTGTAATCAAACAGATAGTTATAGATTTCTCAATGTAACCCACCTTAAAAACAGCAAATAAAATAGAAAACTATCAAACCTCATTGACAGGAAAATGATAGTTTTCTATTATTTCTTCACAGGACTCAATACTTGATTCTTTGTGGAGAAAAAGATGAAACAATCACCCTCACTCTTTCAATGCACCAACTCTCACGAGACTGATCTTCGCGTTAAGCATTGCCTAGAGATTGCAGTTATCGGAGCTCTGATCGGCATTCAGAATGATGATCTTAGTGAAGACGTTAAAGAATGGATGCTGCAAACTCTTGCTGAAATAAAGCATGACTTTTCAGTGTTATCCCCGACTCCTTGCTTTGATGATAATAACCCGCCTTGTGCTGATATTGATTTATTAAACCATACAGAGAGAAACGACAGTAGCACGCCATTATCTATCGGCCAGCGCATTCGACAGGAGCGCAAATCAGCGAGTCTTCAGCAACACCATATTGCTAGCGCTACAGGGGTGACTATTCAGGCTGTTTCGTTATGGGAAAATGATCTAACAATCCCGACTTGTGACAAAATTATCCCACTGTCCAACGCTCTGGGATGTGATCCACTGTGGCTGCTGACCGGTAATAACACGAAGGTGGCAGCATGAAAACCAGCGCCGCTACCCACCCGAACCTCATCAGCGCGATGGAATTCACGAATAACGTATGCGCCCTTCTTGTGGCAATTGAGCTAAGCGCTGAAAAACTCGATACGGATACAATTAAAGACGCGTCTAATGGCGTTCGTTACCTGGCTTCGCGTGCATATGAAGAGCTCGAACACCTTAAGAATGTAGGGGCGGAAAAATGAAGACTCCATTCCCAATTGAAATGCTTGAGACTATCGCAGCGGATATTATCGAAAACACCGTGCTTCTGGAACTTATTTATAAGCACAGCAACGAAGATCACGAAACTGATTGTGCAATGGCTTGTTTAATTCGCTCGATGAAAAAGACGCTGGATATCACGAACGAATATATTAAGGAGTATAGCGACGCGTCTGCCCCCCCCCCCCCGGCAGGAAAAGGACGAGAGTGATATTGCCGATGATGTTTTTTATGCGACAGTCAGTGCGGCAAAACTCCGGGAGGTGGCTCACGTATATAATGAAACGTATTTTGCAGGAAAGGACAGTGACGACCCTGATTGTCTGATGGCGTCCGTATTATTCGACAATGCAATTAAGGTGCATGAAATACTGAAAAGCATCGAATCGAAATTAAGTTAATCAAATATTGATTTAAATAACGGCCTAATCGCCGGGGAATTCTGCGCCAGAAATTTAGCGAGGAACATATTATGAGCTTCATTATTGACCGTGACGCATATAAGTCAGCACTCCTGTACGCGATGAGCGGTCACGAAATGATTGCAGCGTTATACCTTCGCAAAGCGTATGGGAGGCAGGCATGAGCACCCATACCAGTAGAGTCAAGAATATGACGCTACAAGAAGCAAGTATCGTTTCAGAACAATTAATGCACCTGCTTCAGACTGTGGCTGAAAATTAT